>CAYOTF010000101.1:0-10090 GCA_964406805.1 uncultured Zetaproteobacteria bacterium
TTCAATCACCGCACGTTGTTTTTTGTATTCTTCCACAAAACCTTCAGCACCGAGTTTCTGTGCCACATACTTCAAGCGTGCACGTGCCCGACGTTTGCGATCAGAAAATTTGAAATGCATGCGCATCAAGGCTTCACCGACCAGCAACACATCGGCTTCGGGAATAAACTCTTCCAGCAATAACGAACCCATCGGCTGTGATGACAAACCACCTGCTGCCCATACCTTAAAACCATTCACGCCATCGCGTACCATGGCAATAAAACCGATATCATGCATGCCGGACAACCCACAATCGGTATCACAGCCGGAGAATGTCACCTTGAATTTGCGCGGGAACTGCTGCGCCAACGGGTGACGCAGGAAATATTCGGCAAAACGCCGCGCATGAACCGATACATCCACATGCTCCGCTGGACAACGACCGGCCAAAAAACAACTCGATACATTGCGTACCGTATTACCGCATGCCTCACGCGTGGTTAGCCCAACCGCATCGAGTCTGCGTAAAAATGCCGGTACATTTTCCAGCGCCACAAAATTCGCCTGAATATCCTGACGTGTCGTCACATGAGCAAATTTCTCAGGCGCTTCTTTCAGCGTGCCATCGGTTGGCAATACGCCGGCATAATCGCCCACACAATCGCCAATCACATCGAGTTGATCCGGCGTTAAATTACCCCCCGGCAATTTAACACGCAGCATCTGCACGCCTTCCTGACGCTGGCCATACACACCCATCTGCAAGCGGAACGGTGTAAAACGCTCCTCTGTCATCGTGCCTGCCTTGAATGCATTGTAACCGGCCTCAAACTCATCCACATCGGATGTGTGTGCAAAATCAAATGTTGTCATTTCCTAACCTCTACTCACCGCAAAGACGCAAAGGACGCAGAGAAACCAATCATAGTTTTTCCCTCTGCGTCCTCTGCGTCCTCTGCGGTAAAAATATTATCTATTCGCCGAACTTTAGCTCGCAAGATTGTTCATAAGTCTTTAACTCAGTAATGGTTGGATTATCACCACAAAGCGGACAAGCCGGATCTTTACGCAATTTCAGCTTTTTCCATTCCATGCGTAACGCATCAAACACCATCAGTTTACCGGCCAATGAATCACCGATTCCCAGCAGCTCTTTGATTGCTTCAACCGCTTGAATGGTACCCACAGCCCCTGCCAAAGCCCCTAAAATACCTGCTTCGGAGCACGATGGAACCAAACCTGCCGGTGGCGGCTCCGGATACAAGCAGCGGTAACATGGCGCACCCTTCACCTGATGTGGCTTAAATGTCGCCACCTGCCCTTCAAAGCGGAACATGGCTCCGGAAATCAACGGTTTCTTTTCCATGTAACAGGCATCATTGACCAGGAATCTGGTCGGGAAATTATCACAACCATCGATGATTAAATCGTATTCGCTGATGATGTCGCGAATATTATCTTCGGTAACAAAGTAATTGTAGGTATTCACCTTTACGTCCGGATTCAGCGCCTGAATGGTTTCACGCGCACTCTCCACCTTCGGCATACCGACCCGATCCAGATTATGAATAATCTGGCGTTGCAAGTTGGATGAATCCACCACATCAGCATCGGCGATCCCTATCGTACCCACACCTGCTGCTGCCAGATAATAGGCAACCGGTGAACCAAGCCCACCCGCACCAATCATAAACACCTTGGATTCCAGCAGTTTTGACTGCCCTTCAGCACCGACTTCCGGCAAAATAATATGCCGCGAATAGCGCTCGATTTGGTCTTCTGTAAAATCAATCATGAACCAATAACCTCAAAATCTTACCGCAGAGGCGCAGAGGGCGCAGAGAAAGTCTAATCATTGCTTTTCTTTGCGCCCTTTGCGTCTTTACGGTGAATATTTTTTAAACTTCGATGCCTTTGAATAAATCCGTGGACATATAACGCTCGGCCATCGATGGCAGAATCACCACAATGCGCTTGCCTTTCATTTCAGGTTTAGCAGCAACCTTCAACGCTGCAGCAACCGCTGCACCGGACGAAATACCACCCGGAATACCTTCTTCCATGGATAAACGATGCGCCATGGCAAAGGCTTCATCGTTGCTCACTTTTTCAACACCATCGACAATATCCAGATTCAGATTTTTGGGAATAAAACCCGCGCCAATGCCCTGAATCTTATGCGGACCCGGAGCCTCACCCGAAATTACCGGCGAATCGGCAGGCTCCACCGCAATGGCTTTAAATGCCGGATTGTATCGCTTCAATACTTCCGCCGTGCCTGTAATCGTGCCACCTGTACCGACACCTGCGACCAACACATCGACATTGCCATCGGTATCCGCCCAAATTTCTTCCGCCGTCGTTTGACGATGAATTTCAGGATTGGCCGGATTATCAAACTGCTGCGCCATAAATGCGCCACGGGTTGATTCTGTAATCGCTTCCGCCTCAGCCAATGCGCCTTTCATGCCTTTTTCAGCCGGAGTCAGCACCAGTTCAGCACCCAACAACTTCAACAGCTTGCGCCGTTCTAGACTCATCGATTCCGGCATCACCAGAATACAACGGTAACCCTTGGCACGCGCCACAAACGCCAGAGCGATGCCAGTATTGCCGGAAGTCGCCTCGACAATCACACCACCCTCTTTCAATCGGCCATCGGCTTCTGCCGCTTCGATCATGGCTTTACCGATACGATCCTTGACCGAATTCAAGGGATTATAAAATTCACATTTGACAATGATTTCAACATCCAGATCCGCCCCGATCCGATTCAATCGAATCAACGGTGTATTACCCACTGTTTCAGCTGCATTATTGTATATCGTCATCATCCACTCCTTTCATCACAATCGTTTAGCCACAGATGGACGCAGATAAACACAGATAAGTCTTTCCCCTGCGTAACTCTGCGTCCTCTGCGGTGAATGCTTTTGCCTTGGCTTTTGCCTTTAGGCCTTAGCCTTCGATTACATCCTGCTCAATCGGAGCAACCTGCACACCCTGGCCAATCAACCACTGAATTGCAGCCTCAACCACATCATCCGCGCCATCAATTTCAAGACCAACCAGCCCCATACCGTCTTTGACTTCAGCCATGCGGATATTGGTCACCACATCGAACTCTTTGGCCAGCTTCCAGATCAACGGCTCGCGCACATGCTTCTGATCAAAGGTCAGATAGACACGGGATTGCATTAGCAACCGCCAGCAATAGCAGGTACGATGGAGACTTCATCACCATCTTTGAGTTCTGTATCACGGCCAGCCATGAAACGCACATCTTCATCGTTCACATACACATTCACGAAACGACGAATTTCGCCAGCCTCATCACACAAACGCTCTTTCAAGCCAGGATGTGCCGCTTCCAGATTTTCAATCATCGCGCCAACATTGGCCGCTTCAAGGGATACTTCATCAGCGCCACCAGTCAGTTTACGCAACGGGGTTGGGATACGTACAGTTACAGTCATTTATTTCTCCTATTTATCTTCACTTTCAAACTATGGTTCATCACAACAAAACGGTTTATCACAACATATTGTAACTGATTCAGATTGCCGCTGGCTAGTTCGAAAACAAGGCGGGAAAGCGCAGCTTACTACTGTAAGCGAGCATTTCCCAACGCAGTTATCGGGCTAGCCAGTGGTGAGCTGAACAGTTACACACCTACGCCATCGGCTTCTGCCAATGCATCAAATTCTTTTAGGCTGGCTTCAATAATACGCGGCTTGGTAATCTCATTCGCCACCGCTTCCTGCGTTTTCAGACCATTACCGGTAATGCACAACACAATCGACTCATCGCGTGGCAAACGCCCGGATTCAATCATCTTCTGCGCACAGCCCAAGGTCACACCACCGGCTGTTTCTGCAAAGATGCCTTCGCTCTCAGCCAGCAACTTCATCGCCGCAATCACTTCTGCATCCGAAATATCTTCTGCCCAGCCGCCCGATTCATTGATTACGCGATTGGCATAATAACCATCAGCCGGATTACCAATAGCCAAGGATTTGGCAATCGTATCGGCGATCACTGGATGAATCATATCCGTGCCATCTTTGACCGATTTCGTAATCGGCGAACAACCCGTGGCCTGCGCGCCATAAACGGCCGTGCCATTATCTTCAATCAAACCAAGCTTGATGAATTCTTTGATCGATTTATCCACTTTCGTACACAACGAGCCCGAAGCCATTGGCACCACGATATGTTTGGGTGCTTTCCAGCCCAGCTGCTCCATCACTTCATAACCCAGTGATTTGGAGCCTTCAGCATAAAACGGGCGCACATTCACATTAACAAAGGCCCAACCGTATTTACCGGCCACCTCCGAACACAAACGGTTCACATCATCGTATTTACCTTTGATGCCAATAATATTGGTGCCAAAGATGCCAGCGCCCAACACTTTACCCTGCTCCAGATCATGCGGAATAAACACGTATGACTCCAAGCCTGCAGCCGCCGCATTGGCTGCCACAGAACCCGCCAAATTACCCGTTGAAGCACAAGCGACTGTTTTGAAACCAAACTCAACCGCTTTGGATAACGCCACCGAAACCACTCGATCTTTAAATGACAGGGTCGGATAACAGACCGAATCGTTTTTAATATACAGTTCTTTCACACCCAGAATCTTTTCCAAACGCTTGGCACGAATCAATGGCGTAAATCCATTTTGCGCACCGACAGTCGGCTCACCGTTGATCGGCAACAGTTCTTTGTAGCGCCACATGGTCTGCGGACGCGACTCGATCAATTCGCGGGTAAAATAACCATCCAGCTTATCATAATCGTACACCACTTCCAGCGGTCCAAAACAGAATTCACAGACGTGAGTGGGCTCAATAGCATATTCCTGACCACATTCACGACATTTCAACGCACGTACAATATTCATTCATCAACTCCATGACGACGGATTCAAGTTTCTTCAACCATAAAACAAATCACAAAATGCAGGCATAAAAAAACCCTCGCAATGACAGCGAAGGTTGAAAGGAGGGTACACACGCAGTGCACCAAACGAACAACCCGCTTCATCGCTCCCTCAAAGTTAACACTTCTCAGGCAGGCATTGGCACCATTCCCCTAAGATTCCATTGAAGGTTTCCTTGGGCGGTTGCCGCGGTTTCGTAGGGCCTGCACCCTCCACCGCTCTGAATAAGCCGGATTTAATATGTACGGCGAATTATCGTGACTGCCGCACAAAACGCAAGCGCTATAAAAGCAACACCTGTATACGGTTGCTATTGCGGCTGTTGCAACAGCACTTTCATCATCAACATCGCCTTGTTCCAATTCCGCGCACCCACAATAAGGCCGGAAAACTTGCCATCACGAGCAATGATATATGTCGTAGGTAATCCTCTCACGGCATAGGCGTTGCGCACCACTCCGTCAGGATAAATAAATTCATAGCACAGATAACAGCATCGGAAAATCCGAACGCATGCGCCAGCAGACCATCTCTGAAAGACGGCATTTGATCCGGCTTATCCATCAATAAGCCAGTCTGGAATCAGGAAAAAATCAGCCCCGGAGCAAAAGCATGAGGAGCCAACAAGTGCGGCAAGACTTTTGCATTGCAAGATTTTATCCAGACCAACGACCACTGCCTCAACCTCTCATCACAGGAGTTCAACATGACTATCAACATCAAACGATTCTGGATCGTTCTGTTCCTTTCTTTGGCATGGATTCCCGCTCAAGCCGCCGAGTTCAAATGGATGGATCAACACGGCGACATCCACTCACTGGCAGAAATGAAAGGCAAACCATTGGTGCTGCATTTATGGGCTTCATGGTGCCCACCGTGCCAATCCGAACTGCCTGAATTTGCAGTCTGGTTAAACAAACACCCGGATATCACAACCATTCCGGTATCACTCGACAACAGTATCGCGGATGCATCGGCCTTTATTGATGCCAAAAACATCACCATGCCCAGCCTGCTAAGCGATACCAATCAGACAGGTCACTTGGGTGTGCGCGGCCTACCCACCACACTCGTGATCGCCGCTGATGGCAGCATCATCCAGCGTTATTTGGGGCCACGCGACTGGAACGATCCCGCCTTCAACCAACAATTGGAAAAAGCATTGCGCCCGTAGGGCAACAAATCCCCTTCACAGCCCGATCATCTCGCTGCATGATGCGCCAAGTAAATAAATCAGTTCAGGAGCCCTCATGCGCACTTTATTATTTTTGATGACGATGATATTCACCATGCCAGCCATGGCAGCCGACACCATGGCCGTTGACAGCAAAACTGCCGATCAAATCCGCAAGGCGCTTTCCACAGTACCTATCGTTGCCATCAAAAAAACCCCCATGCCCGGGGTGTATGAATTGCAGGTGCGCAACCAAATCTTTTATGCCGATGCCAGCGGTCGTTATCTCATGCGCGGCGGCCATATCCTCGATATGCAGGAACAGAAAGATCTGACCCAGCAGCGCTTGGAAGACATCAACCGCGTCGACTGGAGCAGTCTGCCTCTCGACAAAGCCATTATCTCCGGCGATCTGAACGCCAAAAAAAGCATCGCCATCTTCACCGACCCGGAATGCCCATATTGCAAAGGCCTGGAAAAAACACTCAAGGATGTTAAAGGCATCAAGGTCTATACCTTTTTGTTCCCACTCACGTCTATTCACCCCAATGCACGCGCCAAAGCCGAAGGTATCTGGTGCAGCAAGGATCAACATAAAATGTTACAAAAAGTAATGCTGGAAAACTTTGTACCGAAAGCAACAAGCTGCAAAACCCCCATTGATGCCATTGCTAAAGTAGCTGAACGCTTAAACATCCACGGCACACCAGCCATCATTGCCAACGATGGTCGTCGCATGAGTGGCGCACCACGCACCGCTGAAGCACTGACCGATTGGATTGCCAATAAATAAAATAGCCGATCAAACAAAATCAAGAACTTTTCACCGCAGAGTACACAGAGGAACGCAGAGTAAGATCAAAGACAGGATAATAAACCTGATCCATCCATGTTGATTTAGCCTTACTCCGCGAGCTGAAGGTGAGTGCGTAGCAAGAGAAACCGCCTAGGACAATTGCCGTGAATAATTTTAACTCTCCAGAAAAAGGAATTAGTTATGCGTGAAAACCATTTGGCGAATGAGCCTTGCCCCATCAGTATCGAGGCAGCATGAAACTTGTCGTAGCCAGCAATAATGCAAAAAAACGCACTGAAATTGCCACTATTTTAGGTGTTCTCGGCATCGAACTGGTTGATGCCGAACAGACTGTATTTATCGATGTGGTCGAAGATGCCGATACGTTTTCTGGTAATGCACAAAAAAAAGCAGAAGCCTTTGCCTCAGCCAACAACTGCGCTGCAATAGCCGATGATTCCGGTCTCTGTGTCGATGCTTTGGGTGGTGCGCCAGGTGTTTATTCCGCCCGTTTTGCCGGTGAATCCGCAACAGATGCCAATAACAATCACAAGCTACTCAACGCACTTGCAGGCCATGCCAATCGCGCCGCTCACTTTGTCTGCTATTTGCACCTGGCTTTCCCAGATTCCACCTCCTGCTTTGAAGCTGAAGGCAGAGTCTCCGGTAATATTTTAGAGCAAGCATCCGGTTGCCATGGTTTCGGTTATGATCCTCTGTTTTTCTGTCCGGAACTCGGCAAAGCCTTTGCCGATTGCACGCCTGCAGAAAAATCATCGGTATCGCACCGTGGCCGCGCATTACGCCAGCTGGCCAAGCAACTAAAAGAATATGTTTAATTCCGACTGCCGAGATTGCCCTCGCTTAGCGACATTCCTGGATGAGATTAAAACAGATAAACCCGATTATTTCTGCGCTCCCGTACCCGCCTTTGGTGATAATCAGCCCAAACTGCTGATCATCGGCCTGGCTCCCGGCATGCACGGAGCCAATCGCACCGGTCGCCCGTTCACTGGCGATTATGCCGGCGTACTGCTCTATCAAACCCTGTTTGATCTGGGTTTATCATCGGCTCCAACATCCGAGCATGCCGATGATGGTTTAAGCCTGCTCGGCGTACGTATTACCAATGCGGTCAAATGTCTGCCACCACAAAACAAGCCGGAAACCAGCGAAATTAAAAACTGCAATCCATATTTGAAAGCCGAAATCGATGCCTTAAAGCCATCATGCCAATTGCTCGCTCTCGGTAAAATTGCCCACGATGCCATCCTGCGCGCCTATGGCCTGAAACTCTCCGCCTTCAAATTCGCTCACGCTGCCGAACACCTACTCCCCGATGGCCGCACACTCTTCGATTCTTACCACTGCTCGCGTTACAACACCCAAACCCGGCGCTTAACCGCCACGATGTTTCAGGCAGTGCTCAGCCAGGCTGTAGCTTAAGAAAACTGCTCGTTATCATCAACCAAACCGGATGAATTACGTCTTGCGCACCGATTCAAACAGCGGAAATTCCACATCCACCTGATGACCATTCTGTTTAGCCTCCACATTGGCCGCAGCAATATCTTCCAGCGAGGTTTCAGCATACGGCTTGCAATGTTTACGTTGCCGGCATTGGCAAGACACACAAGCAGCCAAATCATTCTTAAAACCGCGCTGTTTACCCTTGCGTATGCACCAGATCAAATTCATTGCGGCAGCTTAGCAACAACTCAGCTTGAATTCACGCTCATTCATCACCTTGTTTAAACCCGTCATTTCTTGCCGGATGCAATAAATCAACATCGCCCTAGCTTGCCCGCATGGTCAACCAACAATCGCTCAACCGCATCCGCTTATTTTATGCCGCCTACTTTGCCGCCATGGGACTGATCCTGCCATTTTTCCCCATCTACCTGGATGGCCGTGGTTTTGATGCGGCGATGATCGGCATGATGACCGGTCTGATTGCGCTGGCCAAAGTCATCGCCCCACCCTGGGTGGGTCATATTCTGGATCGGCAATCCGCCACACAAAGCCATCGTTTCATCGTCGCAGCATCATGCATGAGCGTCATCACAGCCGTATTGTTCGGGCTCTCCGACAACCCCGTCTTGTTTGCCGCCATCGTGCTGTTATTCGGTGTGTTTTGGGCTACCATATTACCCCTCACCGATGGCCTGTCGATTTCAATTTCGGAATCCACTTCCCGTTCAGAATCCGCCTCTTGTTCAGAAAAATACCCCGTCGATTATGGCCGTTTGCGCGTCTGGGGCTCGGTTGGTTTTATCATCACATCCCTTGCCGGCGGCATCTGGCTGGTTGGCGAACATATCCATGCCTTCCCCTTCATACTGGCTGCATTGATGCTGGTATTGGTATTCGCCTCGCTTGGTTTCCCCAAAATCAAACAAGCTGTAAGACCCACATTAAAGCACGCAGCCTTTCCAACACAGTTTTATATCTTGCTGGCCATCGCATTTACCATGCAGGTATCGCATGGTGCTTATTACGGTTTTTTTAGTTTATACCTTGCCGATGCAGGTTATTCCGGCACTCAAATCGGTCTGTATTGGGTGGTTGGTGTGCTGGCGGAGATTGTGCTCATGTGGATCTGGTCACGCCCCATTCAACATGCTGCTCCGAGCATCGTTTTCAGTATCTGCTTGTTGTTGGCATCGTTGCGTTGGTTCGGCATCGCTATCACCACCGACCCGTTCCTGCTCACTGCATTGCAACTCCTGCATGCAGCTAGCTTTGCCGCCTTTCATGTCGCAGCCATCGCATGGGTCAAACGCCTGGCTCCAGACTCTCGCCATGCTGCCGCCCAGGGCGCCTACGCCGCCGCCGGTTTCGGACTCGGCAGCAGCATCGGCATCATGGGCTGCGGCCTGATTGTTGGCAGCGCAGGTTATGCCACCGCCTTTTATGTCTGTGCCCTCATTGCCTTACTCGGTCTTCCACTGGCATGGCTGTTACGAAAAACGCAATCGCCGCCCCGCGCACCACTTAGCGTTTGAGGATGTCACCGAATTTCCCGACCACGCACCACTCTGCCTAGTACATAAACCAGCAAAATAAGTCTATATATTTCAGCATAAAACAGTTAGCCTATTGTAAGTATCTTATTCAATTCATGGAGAGTTATTTCAATGGGAAACCGCATTTATGTGGTTCGTTTGAGCGAGCAAGAACGTACTGATCTGCA
>CAYOTF010000102.1:0-10067 GCA_964406805.1 uncultured Zetaproteobacteria bacterium
CGATAATGAAACCTTTTTCAGATTTCGCGATGCTACGCAGAAAGCCGGTATCACCATCCCTATTATTCCGGGCATTATGCCGGTCGGTAACTTTGATCAGATTGTACGTTTCTCTACCATGTGCGGGGCATCCGTCCCCGCTTGGATGGCACAGCAAATGCAGCCGATCAAGGATGACTTGCAGGCTGTACAAGAGCTCGGAATAAAACTCGCCGCCAAACAATGCCGTGAACTGCTGCAAGCTGGCGTACCCGGCTTGCACTTTTATACCCTGAACAAGTCCGCCGCCACCATCGCCATTCGCAATCAATTGGTGGATCTGCTGTAAACACCGAGGTCAATCACCGATGAATACTGCTGCACTCTGGCAGTTTCTATCGCTACCTGCGTAAAAAAACAGAGCCGGATATAGCATTGGCTTATCAACGCTGAGTATTCCATTCTTCCTGAGCATGATTACAATGCGCGGTCTTTCTTTCATACATTCAAGCCGATGTAGCTCAGTTGGTAGAGCATCTCACTCGTAATGAGAAGGTCTGCGGTTCGATTCCGCACATCGGCTCCATAATTTATCAACAATAACAATTAGTTGTGTTTTTCACAGCTCATTTTTCATTTCAGAACATGAACTTAAAACAGGCACAAATAAGCAGTCGATCCAATAGCAGGCACGGCGAAGGTTTGATCTTTCTCCATCGTTGTATTCAAGCGGTTCACATCATAGCCAGTCACTGTTAAACCGCAATCGGGGCGCGAATACCGGGGTGGCACTGGTAGTCAACCAGTTCAAAATCGTCAAAAGTGAAATCAAAGATACTTTTAACTTCGGGATTCATTTTCATGTGTGGCAGCGGGAAGGGCTCGCGTCCCAGTTGAGTTTCAACCTGCTCGGCATGATTGGAGTAGAGATGCGCATCGCCGAAGGTATGAATGAAATCACCGACTTCCAGTTCGCAGACTTGAGCGACCATCATGGTCAGCAGGGCATAGGAGGCGATATTGAACGGCACACTGATAAAAATATCGGCACTGCGTTGATAGAGTTGGCAGGAGAGTTTGCCATCGGCAACATAGAACTGGAAAAAGGCATGGCACGGTGCCAGCGCCATTTTACCCTCGGCCACATTGGCTTGTGGAGAGATCGATTCATCCGGCAAATCGGCCACATTCCATGCCGAGACAATCAAACGGCGTGAATTGGGTTTGCCCTTGATTTGTTTGATTAACTCATCAATCTGATCAATCAACTGACCATCCGGCGCAGGCCAGTTGCGCCACTGAAAACCATATACGGGGCCTAAGGAACCATCTTCCGTCGCCCATTCGTTCCAAATCTTTACACCGTTTTCGGTCAGATAACGGGTGTTGGTGTCGCCTTTGAGAAACCACAGCAATTCGTGGATAATGGATTTCAAATGTACTTTTTTGGTGGTCACCAACGGAAAACCCTGACTCAAATCAAAACGCATTTGATAACCGAACACCGATTGTGTGCCGGTGCCGGTACGATCACCTTTTTGTGTGCCGTGTTCACGCACATGAGCCATTAAATCGAGATATACTTTCATGTTCCCCTCGCCTAGTGAAAATAACTTGGATATGATGCCGTCTGCTGTTTATCACGGCAATTGCGGATGCGAGGTGATCATGTTTATTCGACTTTTTGGTGTTGTATTGTTGTGTTCGGTTGCTGCTATGCCGGCATGGGCGGCGGTGAAATCCAATACCGACAAGATAGTCGATGCCTTCATGCAGCTTGATCACGATGCATCCGAATCGGTATCATTCAGCGAATACAAACGCATGGTCAATCAACGTGCGTTAAAACGCTTTAAAAGCATGGATCGCAACCATAATGGTGAAGTCAGCGATGCAGAATATCGCAAATTCTGGCATGATAATAAAGCGCGCTGGTATCGCTTGAAACGTTAAAGACGTGCCGGTTTTTCAATTCAGCCTAGTTTTTAGCGATCCGCACATGCATCACAAACTGGCGTTTTCCAATACGCGAATAACGCGATAATAGCGCGCCCCCCAGCTGCTCGGCTTCGCGATTTACAGCCGCAATCGTCACCGACTGATCAACTGGAATCACCACCTCCGTCGCCGCCCCGCTAATTTCAATCACCGGCTGCTCACTCATCACCGGCTGCGCATTGAGACGCATATTAGCGACATTCGCAGGCGGTGTTGCCGGATTATTGCTCGCACCGAGATCAATCAACATCTCCTGCCGCCCTTGAACACGCGCCTGAGTGCGTTGCATCCAGGGCACAATGCGCACACGCAGACGATCCGAACCCACCGTTGTAACCGTAATGTGGAAACCCGATGTGATCGGGATCATCTCAACCGCATGCGCCTGCAACAGACCATAACCGGCAAGCCAGATACGCACTGCACGGCTAAAGCTCTGAATGGTGCCTATCTCAATACTACCCGGTTCGTTGTTGGTGATGCGCAATTGGAAGGATTGACGGTGGCTGGCATGATTTTGCTGAGCTTGCAGCTGCACTTGCAACCAACCGCCAGCGAGTTGGCCTGAATTAAGCTGACCAGAGACTTGCAGGGATTGTCTTGCCGACGCGCTGACATCTTCAATGCTGACATAGGCAGTGTATTGACCCGGCGCACGATCAAGCCGCTTAAGCAAGGCTTTGGCCTTGTTGATATGCGCCGTATCATCATCGATAAGCAAAATATGCTGCGATGGCACCATGGCCACTTTACCATTCTCGGAAAGCTGGCTGCGGGCAATGCCGGCAGCTTCCTGAATGGGTAAGAAATAAACATTCACAATATCCGTTGCAGCTTGTGCAGGCGCACTGAACATCGCCGCACAAAGCATTAGAACGGCAATCCATGGGCTAGCTTTACTAACCCGGTTCATGATGCAAATTCCGTTTTTGGTTCACTCAAGCTGGCCGGATCTTCATGGATAATTACTTCAGCATCCGGATATTCCGCCAGGATGCGCGCCTCCACATCATCGGCAATGGTGTGGGCTTGCAGCAGTGTTAAGCTGTCGTCGAGCTCCAAATGCAATTGAATAAACGATGTGGTGCCCGATGTGCGGGTACGCAAATCGTGCAAACCACGTGCATCAGGGTGGTTACGCACGATTGATTTGATACGCTGCCGATCTTCATCCGGCAGTTCCCGATCCATCAACAAATCGAGCGACTCTTTGGCTATTTCCCAAGCGCTGTACAAAATATACGCTGCAATGGCGATGGCAAAGACCGGATCAAAACCCGGCCAACCATAGGTTGCCAACAACAAGGCCACGATAACACCGGCATTAACCAATAAATCGGTTTTGTAATGCATGTGATCCGCTTTAATGGCGGTGGAATTAGTTTTGTTGATCACATGTTTCTGGAACATCAATAGCCCCAGCGTTGCCACAATCGACACCAGCATCACTGCAATACCGACAGGCATAGCTGTAACCACTTGCGGGTGCAGCAAATGAGAAATCGCTTCGAGCACCAAAAACAGCGCCGAGCCAGTAATAAAGGTGGCCTGACCAAGGCCGGACAAGGCCTCGGCTTTACCATGACCAAAACGATGCTCTTTATCGGCCGGAGTCAGCGCATGATGCACAGCAAACAGATTGACCACCGAAGCCAGTGCATCGAGGCACGAATCAATCAAGGTGGCCAACAGGCTGACGGAACCGGTCATAAACCAGGCCACAAGCTTAATGACAATCAGTGTAAGCGCGACTCCTGTTGAGACATACGTCGCCATGCGCATCAAACGCGCTTTGTCTTGATCCATTCCAGAAAACATGCCGCTATTGTGCCAAAAACAAGGAATGAATAAAGGTATAAAAAAACGCAATGGGTAGCGAGAGATGAGGGGACGGGTAAGCAGCACCTTGTCGCAGGCACATTTTCAAACCATCATAGGCTCATGCGGCAAATGAACTCACCCCATCATAATGCGCGCCCGGACGGCGTGATCGTCGATTTGATTGTCTTGCACGCCATCAGCGTACCTGCCGGTGAATTTGAAATGCAGCATATCGCAAACTTGTTCATGGGCTGCCTAGATTGCGAGGCTCATCCGTCCTTTAACAACTTGAAGGATCTACAGGTTTCAGCCCATTTTGTGGTGGATCGCGGTGGTGCAATCACTCGGTTTGTTCACCCCGATCAGCGTGCCTGGCATGCTGGCATCTCACAATGGCAAGGGCGTGAAAGCTGCAATGATTACGCTATTGGCATTGAAATGATTGGTGATGAACAGCAGCCCTTCACACCCCTGCAATACCGTGAAACAGCGCGTTTATGCCGCACTCTCATGCAACACTATCCGGCCATCTGCAAGGATCGCATTGTCGGCCATGAAGATATTGCCCCCGGTCGCAAATGGGATCCGGGCAAGCAATGGAACTGGCAGCATTTTCATCGCTCATTGAGCCGGATTCGTAAATTTTATATACTGTGACCCCCCACTGCTACCCCATGACCTGATTTTTCTTTTGTTATCAGTAGTTATTATCGGCGCACCCTTTTCAACACATGTAAGCCCCATCACTTTCTTTTCTGCGCGGATATATAAGCTGTCGAAAAATCAGAAACCCTTGTATCAACTAATGAACTGCCACACCACTATGGCACAACGATTGCTTTACAATCGTTAGGGAATATGATGCAGCACAAAAGGAGATGTGATGGCAATGAAATATATACTCGGATTATGCTGTGCGTTGATGATCGCAGTGCCCGGTTATGCCATCGCTTCAGAAACTTCAACCGCGTCTATTCGTCAGCAATCGAGCCCTGATTTACAACACCGACTGGAAGCACGCATCAAACAACTGCATCTGGGTGCCGCTGTTCGCCATAAAAAATTATCTGTCGCACTGGTTGATATCACCGACCCTTCAGCTCCAAGTCTGGCTCAGGTCAATGGCGATGAGATGATGTATGCCGCCAGTTTACCAAAAATTGCCGTACTACTGGCTGCGTTTGAACGCATTGCCGAAGGTAAACTAACGCTCGATGATCAAACCCGCCAGACCATGACCCGGATGATTCGTTATTCCTCCAACCAGGCTGCGACGGCCATGATCCGAGCTGTCGGCAAGGATTATATCAATCAGGTTTTGGCATCACCCAAATATCGCCTGTACGACAAACGCTACAATGGTGGCCTTTGGGTCGGCAAGGAATACGCCACTGGCACAGCCTTTCACCGCGATCCCTTACACCAGTTGTCGCATGGTGCGACCGTCATGCAGGTTGCCCGCTTTTATTATATGCTGGAAACCGGCAAGCTCGTATCGCCCCAGTCCTCACGCGAGATGAAAAACATCTTGTCCAAACCCGGCATCAATCACAAATTCGTCAAGGGTCTGAGCAACACCAACGCAAAAATCTACAGAAAGTCCGGCAGCTGGCGCAGCTTTCATGCCGACAGTGCCCTGATCGAACACAATGGCCGTCGTTATATTGCTGTTGCGCTGGCCAACGATGCCAAAGGCGGCATCTGGATGAGCAAGCTAATCGCGGCCATGGATGATATTATTTTTGAGCATGCCAGCTTTGTATCAGCCGGTGCAACCGCGTCGCTAGCGTCTGTTGAGCCACAGCAGAGTTCTGCCGCAAAACATTTGATGTAACAACCACCATATAACGCAGCACCGGGGCGGCTGCAGGCGCTTCGATGATGGCAACGGAATTCATCAGATTCAGTACATTGCCACGATACGGCTTGCAGACAAAACCCTGTTCAGGTTTGCACTTGTAGAATGAGCCGGACTTGAAATAAACCGCAGCATCGTTCAATGCCGGAGATGATGCGTAGCGAATGCGACGACGGGTCATGTACAATAAACGTTTGATTTGCAAACTCGACCAGGCATCGACCAACGTCCCCTGCTCCATCTTCACCAGATACAACATCAACTGCCGGGCTGTGGCGATGCTATTGCTACCCGGCACACGCCGTTTTCCAACATGTGAAAAAAAACCGCCCTGTCGGAATTTATTGCCATCAAAACCGTTTTGAGCCACAGGCTGCTGCAAGGCCGATAACAAAGCCTGAGAAAGCTGTTTTTTTGCTGTGCGGTTAAAATAGTCGATTTCGTCAGCCCGGCTAAGCGGATAGTCCAGACCGAAATGACGCAGTAACATCACATGTTTGAATACCATGCTGGCTGCTGCATTGGAGCTGGCAGACATCATCCAGTCCAGATAGGTCCAGAGATTGGCAACATCACCCACGACCAGCCGCCGCTTGAGCAATCGCTTTTTCTCCGCTAGCCAGAACGGAACCTTGTGATGATCCGAGCCAATAAAATCATCTGCAACGATCATGCTTTTGCGTAACACACGTTCGCGGGCGGCAATGTCGTGCGGATAAATATCCGCCAAGGTCTGGAATAACGATAACGCGACAATCAGTTTACCCACACTGCCCGGATTACGCATCACACCGGCCTGATGTTCCGCATAGCGAAAACGCTCCGGATCGGTGAAATCCAGAACTGCAAGACTATAATCCTTCGCATCTACGCCAAGCAGTTTCACAAGCTGGTGGGATAACTCCGGATCGCTTGCTGGCAAGCCTTGCAGCCCTCCCCCTTGCAAATGCAATACAAGCCGATCCATATTCAGTTGCGCACCGGCAGGTAAACGGTTGCCAGGTACTGCACCCACTTGCGCCAAACGATAACCTTCCAGCCGCTCAATGCCCGTTTGCTTGGCAGCATCGAGCGGAAACGCCATTAAAGCCGATGGCAGCATTAGAAACAATACAAATACGCCACGTTTAATCATCAGCGCCCCACGACCTCTGGCGGCTGATCCATTTGAACTCGAATGGTCGCCTTGTCCAAGAGCTGACGATCCATCTGCATCAATATCTGACTGCGCAGCGCACGCCGGCTCTCAACAAAGGGGCGAATCTGAAACAACGCCAGCTTGCCCTGCCTGAAACCGAATTCAATATCTGCCACCGCCGGTACGTTTTGCTCATTGCGCGGCATAGGGAATCGTTTTTCCACATCATCGGCCAACTGCTTGAGCTGGGCAATTTCACCCGCCCTCAGGATATAGTGTTTGCCGCTGACCGTGACTTTATCCACGCCGCCGGATGGATTCAGAACCGCCTGCATGGGCGCTGAAGCCTGTGCATACAATTGCACGCCGCCACTGCTGCGTCGCACCCTGATTTCTTCGGCAAACTGCCCTTCGACTGCACCGCCCACACCTTCATTGGTGGCAATCGATAAGATGCTTCGATCACCATTATCGATATTGGATGTCACCAGCACCCCCGACTGCTCGGAGGCAAAGCTTTTCATCACCAGCACGGCCGGATACACATGTTCCGGATGCGCCATATAGGCCTGTCGCCAGGCATAGGCACGATCGGTAAATGGCGAAGCCCAGACGCGCATGATGGCGTTGATGATTGCCTCCATACCCACCACGTTGGCGACTGTAAGATTCAAACCTGCCCCGCTAAATCCCGGTAAATCTTCCACATTGGTATCACTGCGCACAAACACGCCATAACTGCCCTCTGCGCCAAACTGCTCCAGCATAGCAAGGCGCAATTGCTGCCGAAAATCTGCACCGGGCTTACTGTTGCTAATCCATTGCCGCAGACGCAACAAAAACTGATGCCTCTGCCTGCCTTGCTCGACGCGATCTTCAATAGCAGCCAGCCGGGCATATTCCGAGCGCATCCAGTTGAATACGCTGGAGCCGCCTGCAAGCATGGTCTGATCCAGATGCTTGCGAAATACTCCGAATGGGATCACCAGTCCTGGATTCACATGATCGGGATAATAATGGCTCAACTCACCCAGATTGGCCGCCTTGGGGCCAACCGTGCGGCCGGAATCGCGGATCCGGATTTGATCCAACGGCCTGAGCATACGATCACGCAGATTCAGCTTTTTCAAATCAGCCTGAATACTGATGCGGGCATCCATCTGCTCCTGTCCGAATGCTGCATCCCAATCCTGCCCGTCGCTTGCAATATTAATCACCCCGTGCTGACTGATCGCCACCACGATAGATTCTCCGACATGCGCCTGAATCTGTTGGTACAAACGATCATCAACCAGCAGATTGGGAATGCCCAGATTACGTGCCAACAATTGCATATGCGATACAGAACTACCTTCGCCGCGCGTAATAATGCCTGCTACCGGTGTCAACGAATGGCGAGTGGATGGCATGATGTAGATGCCATCTGCTTGCAATGCCGGCCCAAGTGCTGGCGGTAATAACAGCCGACCACGACCCAAACCGGGATTCAGCGATCGTAAACCAGTCGCTATGTTTTGCCCAAACAGCGTGTGTGTCATGCCACTGAGCTGATTGGCATCCGCCACCAGCGTATCGAGAATGCGGGTAAAGGGTAATAGCGGGCTATTGCGCAGCCGGTCTGGCACATAGCGTTGCGCCAGAGGGGTCAAGCGCTGCCAACGTTTCACTGTGGCTGAAAAATGAAATTCAAGCGAGCGCTGGCACCACTGGCTGATGCGAGCCAGATAGCGTAAGCCGGTGGCATATTTCGCCACATTGATCGTACCTGCTTGCATCAGTTCATCTAGCGCATCGCGCATGGCTCGCCATTGCCGATCCGATAACAGGCCGCTCGCATACAGAGCGCCGCCCAATTGTTTCAGCCAGCCCAACCGGGTCGCCCGACTGATGGGCATGCTTGTCGTTGCCGGTTCAAGCGCTTCAATCGATTCAAGCAGACGATTGCCCTGAACATAAACTTCTTGCTCTAAAATCAGCGATGCACGAAAAAACCGCAAGCGATTGTAAACGCTGTAATTATTCTCATGCACAAGGATCTCACGGAAAAGCTGCGCCCTTGATGCTGCTGCAGCCAGAGCCTGCGCAGGCTTGTGAGCGGAGCGAAGCGCTGCAATGGTGTCTGTTATTTGGTCTTTAAAACGCAGATTCCTTGATTCCGCCGCCAATTGTTTAAGCTGTTTGATGGCAGAATGCGGTGCATACAAAACATCGAGATCCGTTGCCAGCGCCGCATAAGCCTGTTGCAAATCGGGCGCGCCGGATTGAGCTGCGTAACGCCGCACACGAGATGCATCATCCCTGCCTGGAAGACTGTGAATCTTGACACGTAAATCATGGAAGTCTTTATCCTGTTCAGAAATATCGGTGGCTAGCTGACGCACCTTTACCCCCAGCAGCGGCTCTATAGCCAGGGGCAGCAGACGAACCGACTCCCGCAGTAATAAATAGCGTTCGTGAGTCAACCAGTTCTTGTCTGCCAGCATCGTCAATATGATTTTCGTGGCCGAATCCTGCTCAACTTCGGCCTGAATCGCACCACGATAATATCGAGCACTGCGAAAAACCCAGCCATCGTCAGCGCCAATCAAATATTGCTCAAGCAGTATTTGTTTCCAGTTTTTCAGCTGGGCATGATCACCGATATAATCGTGTGCTTTTAACAGGGAAAACAGATTGGCGACAAGGTAACCGTTATCCCGCATCAACAGCGCTTGTGCATTCCAAACACCATGTTGGGTTCCGCCGCCATGTTCCCGACAGGCGTAATCTCGAGGTGCTAACACGGATCCGTCGTTGCACCGCCATTGAATCCCATCGAACGGGCCGCGTGGCGATTGTTTGAATTGTTTAACCCAATCACCAAATTGCTCTACCCGCGTATCCACCTCGGCTCTCGCCAAGCCTCCGAATAAAGACATAACGAGCAAAAGTATCCACATGATTCGTGCAGCCATATAAGAGAGTATAGTGATTGGCTATTTTCTTACCACCCGAAGTTGCAAGGGCGTATAGGCATGAAAAAGGCCGGTGCTCTGTTACGAACAACCGGCCTGAAATTTACGAGAAAAACAGATTAAGCTTGTTGAGCCTCACCCAGCGCTACTTCAACAGCGGCGGATTCAGTCTGCAATTCTTCAATGCGATAGCTTGATGGATCGGCCAACAGGGTGGTGACCAGTTGATGGTTCATGTCATGGCCGGTTAATTCGCCTTCAAAAGCGCCTACGATCGGATAGCCCGATAAGGATAAATCACCCAGAGTATCAAGGATTT
>CAYOTF010000103.1:0-10029 GCA_964406805.1 uncultured Zetaproteobacteria bacterium
GCGAACAGCATATGGCCGATCACAATGCCGACCAGCGTCAGCGGGATCGGGGTAAGGATCACCAGCGGCAGCTTGAAATTACGGAATTGGCCGACGACCAGCACATAGATGGCGAGCAACGCGACCCCGAACGCCGCGCCCATATCGCGGAAGGTGACCCAAGTGATCTCCCACTCGCCATCCCACAGCAGGCTCGGCTTGGTCTCGTCTGCGGGCTGGCCGTTGAGGCGGATTTCGGGCTTGACCAGGCCATGCGCCTTCCAGTCGAAGGTGTTTACCGCATTATCGACCGCAAGCATGCCGTAGATCGGCGCTTCGTAGCGCCCGGCGAGTTCGGCCGTCACCATCGTCGCACCGCGTCCGTCGCGACGGTAGATGCTCTGCCCGCCGGGCTGCATCTTCGCATCGACGAGTTCGCCGAGCTGGATGAGTTGCGGTCCGCCCGCACCTTGCGTCACCGCGACCGGCGTGGCGGCGAGCGCCTGGCTCCAACTGCGTTGTGACTGGTCGAGCGCGATCTGGATTGGCAGCGGATCGCGTCCGCCGCCGCGCGGGGCATAGCCGACGATTTGGTCGCCGAGCAGCGCGCCGATACTGTCGAACAGCTGGCGTTCGGACAGACCATATTGGTCGAGCTTGGCGCGATCGGGGATCAAGCGCAGTTCGGGGCGCGGATCGCCAAAACTGTTATCGACATCCACGATATATGGCACCGATTTGAAGATCGCCTCGAGTTGGATCGCCGTCGCGCGGCGGACGGCTTCGTCGGGTCCATAGATTTCGGCGAGCAGCGTCGCGAGCACGGGCGGGCCGGGCGGCGTCTCGACGACCTTGATCGAGCTGCCGGGCGGCAGCGGCACAGCCTTCAGCTTTTCGCGCAGAGCCACGGCGATGGCATGACTGGCGCGCGCGCGATCTTCCTTGGGGGCGAGCGTGACCATCAAATCACCCATTTCGGGGCGCGCGCGCAGGAAATAATGTCGGACGAGGCCGTTGAAATTGAACGGAGCGGAGGTGCCAGCATAGGCTTCCATCGCCTCGACCTCGGGCACCGTGCGGACGATGGCGGCGGCCTGTTCGAGCGTGCGCGAGGTCGCCTCGAGGGTGCTGCCTTCGGGTAGATCGACGACGAGCTGGACTTCGCTCTTATTGTCGAAGGGCAAGAGTTTGACCGTAACCGCTTTAAAATAGAACATCGAGCAGGCAACCAGCGTGGCGATACCGACCGCGATCAGGAAGAGCCGCGCGCTCTGCTTGGTGGCGATCACGCGGCTCGCAACGCGGGCATAGAGCAGACCGAGCTTGCCGCCGTGATGGTCGGCATGATGGTCGCTGGGGCCGTGGCCGTCGCTGGTCGCCGAGCGGGCGAAGCGAATCATCAACCAGGGTGCGATGATCACCGCGACGAAGAAGCTGAACACCATCGCGGCGGAGGCATTGACCGGGATCGGTGCCATGTACGGACCCATCAAGCCCGAGACGAACAGCATCGGCAGCAGTGCGGCGACCACGGTCAGCGTCGCGACAATGGTCGGGTTGCCGACTTCCGACACCGCGTCGACGGCGGCGTCGATCCGGCTCCGGTCATCCTTCATCGCCCAATGGCGGGCGATGTTCTCGATCATGACGATCGCATCATCGACCAGGATGCCGATCGAGAAAATCAGCGCGAACAGGCTGACGCGGTTGATCGTGAAGCCCATCAGCTTGGAGGCAAACATCGTCAACAGAATGGTCGTCGGGATGACGATCGCGGTAACGCCCGCTTCGCGCCAGCCGATCGCAAAACCGATCAGGATGACGATTGAGACGGTCGCGAGCGCCAAGTGAAAGAGCAGCTCGTTCGCCTTGTCATTGGCGCTCGCGCCGTAATTGCGCGTGACCGCGACATCGACACCGGCGGGGATCAGCGTGCCTTTCAGCGCTGCCACCCGCGCGACGACGCCGGTCGACACATCGACGGCGTTGGCGCCGGCGCGCTTGGCGATGGCGATGCTGACGGCGGGGGCCCGGTTCCAGCCCTTGCCCTCGCTGCGCGACCAGCGCCAGGCACGCGCCTGATCCTCGGTCGCGGCCTGTTCGACGCTGGCGACGTCGCGCAGATAGACGGGCGCGCCGCTGACCGATCGCACGATCAGGGCGCCGACATCCGCGGCGCTACCCAACGTCTGACCGGCGATGACGCTCGCGGCCTGTCCATTTTCGCGCACCGTGCCGGCGGGGAAGGAGCGATTGGCCTGCGACGCGGCGTCGATGACATTGCCCAGCGGCACTTCGTGCAGCGCCAGCTTCGCCGGATCGGGCGCGATGCGGATTGCCTCGCGCTGGCCGCCGACGATGAAGCTCAAGCCGACATTGTCGACCTTGGCGATTTCGCTGCGCAGCCGCCCGGCAAGCTGGAGCAGCGACTGATCGTTCCACGCACCCGGCGCGCCCGGCTTGGGCGACAGCGTCAGCACCACGATCGGCACGTCGCTGATCCCGCGCACGGTTACTTGCGGCGGCGGGATGCCGACCGGGATGCGGTCGATATTGGCGTTCAGTTTCTCGTCGATCCGCGTCGCCGCATCCTCGGGGTTCGATCCGACAAGAAAGCGCGCGGTGACGAGCACGCCATTGTCTTCGGCCTGCGCATAGACATGCTCGACGCCGTCGACCGACTTAACGATCGTCTCGAGCGGCTTGGCGACGAGTTCGACCGCGTCGGCCGCCGACAGGCCCGGCGCCATCACGCGGATGTCGACCATCGGCACGCTGATCTGCGGCTCTTCCTCGCGCGCAATCGTGAAGGTCGCGAGTAGCCCCACCAGGATCGCGGCGAGCAGGAACAAGGGCGTCAGCGGCGACTGGATCGTCGCGCGGGTGATCCGACCCGAGATACCCAGGCTCATTTCGCAGGCGCCGCGATCAGCGTGTCGCCGGGAGTGACGCCCGACAGGATCTCGAGCTTGCCCGGCTCGCCCGATGGCGCGGTCTGGGCGGGCACGCTGGCGGCGCTGCCATCGGCGGCAAGGATGGTGACGGTGTCGATGCCGTAGGCGCTGGTGACGTAGCTGGCCGGCACGATCAGCGCGCGCCGCGTGCCGGTCTCAACCTCCGCAGCGAGACGGCGGCCGATCAGGCTGTTGTCGATGCCGCTCATCGTAGCATCGGCGGTGATCTGGCCTGCCTGGACCGAGGGATAGACACGGACCACTGCACCGATTCGGCCATCGGCGCGGACTCGCGACCCTGCATGGACCTGGCTGGCGAGCGATTCGGGGAGCGTCAGGCGCAGGACGGTATCGCCGGCCGTGATCGTGGCGATGACCATGCCTGGCGCGACAGCCGCACCGGCAGGAATGTCCGCGCGCAAGACGCGCCCCGACGCGGGCGCGATGACGACGCCTTGCCCGGCCACGGCGCCGACCGCTGACTGCTGCGCCCGTGCCGCGCGGATCTGAGCATTGGCGGCCGTTGCGGCGGCCTGCGCCTGATCGAGCCGCGCCTTCGCATAGACGCCATTGTCATAAAGGAACCGGACGCGCGCCAGATCGGCCTGTGCCTGGGCCGCCTGCGCCTGCGCGGCTGCGGCCTGCGCCCCGAAGGCGGCGGACTGCGGTCCGAGCTGGCTGTCGACGATCCGACCGATCGCCTGCCCTTTGCGCACCAGATCGCCCGCGCGGACGTTGAGCGTGGTCAGGATGCCGGGAATGCGCGCGATTGCCTGCGCCTGATCTACGGTCGCGATTTCCGCGCTCACCGATTTCCAGTCGATGGTTTCGGTGGCGACGACCTTGAGCCTCGCCCCGGAAGGCGCGGCGACCTTTGCAGTTGGCGCTTCGGGCGCGCTGCCGCAGGCGGCAAGCGGGAGGATCGCCAGTAACAAGGCTGCGATACCGGGCTGAGGGCGGGACATGCGTCAGGGCTCCCTATTTCTCGACCGGCAGGCCGGCCGACGTCCAAGCGCCAAAGCCACCGGCAAGATGCGTATCGACACTGGATTTGGACGCAGCGCAGCGATCGAGCGCCATCGCCGATCTTTTGCCGCCTGCGCAGGACAGGATCAGCTTCTTGCCACCTGCATCAGGCAGAGCTGCCGGATCGAAGCGCGATAGCGGCAGATTGCGCGCGCCTGGGATGTGTCCGGCGGCGAATTCATCGGGCTCGCGAACATCGACAACGATCGCCGTACCTTCGCGCAGCAGCGCTTGCAGTTCGACCGGGCTGACGTCGCGATGCGCGGGCTTACGCGAGAATCCAAACATGTCGGCACCTCTTTGATTTTCTCGATTGCACATATCGTGTAACGATTATATGCGTCAACCGATATCGAGTGAGAGGAACCGGAAATGTCCGAATCGCATGTCGTTGTGCTGGGTGCTGGCTTGGGCGGCACGATTGCTGCCTATGAAATACGCGCCGCGCTGAAAGGAAAAGCGCGTATTTCCGTCGTGAGCAAAGGCGAGGATTACTGGTTCGTTCCTTCAAATCCTTGGGTTGCGGTGGGTTGGCGCGAGCCGGAAGCGCTTCGCGTGCATCTGCCCCCTGTCATGGCCAAGCACGGCATCGCCTATACGGGAATCGGCGCGCGCAAGGTGCATCCCGAGTCGAACCGGATCGAACTCAACGATGACTCGTTTATCGATTATGATTATCTTGTTATCGCGACTGGTCCCGAGCTTGCCTATGATGAGATCGCGGGATTCGGCCCCGATCATCATACCGTTTCGATTTGTGAAACCGCGCATGCAGTTGCCGCGCACGCGAAGTTCGAAGAACTTTGCGCCAATCCGCGCCCGATCGTGGTCGGCGCCGCCCAGGGCGCGTCGTGCTTTGGTCCCGCCTATGAGATGGCGATGACGCTCGATACCGAGCTGAAGAAGCGCAAGATCCGCGACAAGGTGCCGATGACCTTCGTGACGCCCGAGCCCTATGTCGGCCATCTCGGCCTCGACGGCGTCGGTGACACCAAGGGTTTGCTCGAAAGCGAGATGCGCAACCGTCACATCAAATGGATCACCAACGCCAAGGTGACGAGGGTCGACGACGGCATGCTGCACGTCACCGAAGTGAACGACGACGGTAGCGACAAGAAGACATACGACCTGCCTTTCGGCTGGGGTATGCTGATGCCGCCCTTCCGCGGAATCGAGGCAGTGCGCGGTGTCGAGGGGCTATCCAACCCGCGCGGCTTCATCCTGACCGACAAGCATCAGCGCAACCCCACCTATCGCAACATCTTCGCGCTCGGCGTGTGCATCGCCATTCCACCGACCGGGCCAACGCCAGTGCCCGTCGGCGTGCCCAAGACCGGATTCATGATCGAATCGATGGTGAGCGCAATCGCTGCCAATCTGAAGCAGCTTCATGAAGGCCAGGAGCCAAGCAACGAAGCAACCTGGAACGCCATCTGTCTCGCTGATTTTGGCGACGGGGGTGTGGCGTTCGTCGCGCAGCCTCAGATTCCGCCCCGCAACACCAATTGGTCGTCGAGCGGAAAATGGGTGCATTTGGCCAAGATCGGCTTCGAGAAATACTTCCTCCGCAAAGTTCGACTGGGCGAAAGCGAGCCCTTTTACGAAAAGCTCGCGCTGCACGTGCTTGGCATCAAGAAACTGCACTTCGATAAATGAAGGAATTCGTGATGAATCTCGATAGAGCTGTCTTGGCTTTCGCGGGCTTGATTGTGCTGGTCAGCGCCGTCCTCGCCGTCACCGTTTCGCCGTGGTGGATCGCGCTGACCCTGTTCGCCGGAGCCAACATGTTGCAGGCAAGCCTCACGGGCTGGTGTCCAGCAGCCATGATCTTCAAGGCGCTCGGCGTCCGCGCCGGGACAGCGTTTCGATAATCATGCGGCTGCCTAACGCCTTTCAACTGGTGGCGAGCGCCGCGATGGTGGCGTTTGCTGCCCCGGCCGCAGCGCAAAGCCTCGACGTCGTGATTGCCGAGGCCATGGCGCGGTCCCCGTCACTCGAAGGTGCGCGAGCACGCGCTGAGTCGGCGCGTGCCGGCGTCAATGCTGCCAGAGCCGAACGCGCGCCTTCTGCCGCGCTTGAGGGCCAGATTGGCGTCGGGCGGATCGACCCGCAGGGATTTTTTGGGCTCACAGCCGACGATGTCGTACCGCGATCGGCACGTGCCACGGTTGAACTGCCTCTGTTCACCGGCGGGCGCATCAACGCCGCGATCCGGCAGGCGACCGGCGGCGCTGAGGCGGCCGACCAACAGGTTCGGATGGCCGCGCTCGAACTGCGCGTCCGGGTCGTTCAGGCCTATGTGCAGGCGGTCGCTGCCCGACAGCTGATCGCGCGCTACGATACGCTTAACCGCGCGCTCGACGAGGCGCTTCGCCAGGCGCGTCTCAAGTTCAAGGCCGGCGAAGGCACATCGACTGAGACTGCCCAGGCCGAGGCGCGCCGCGCCGAGGCCGAAGCCGGGCTTTCGAGTGCTCGGGGTCAATTGGCCGGGTCAATGGCGCAACTCGCGGCACTCGCGGGCCATCCAGTGACGCTCGACGTTGAGTTGCCCGGCGCCCCCCAAATCCCTCCATCGAGCGACGCAGCGATTGCGATGGCGTTGAAGGACAATCCCATGGTGCTTTCCGCCATCCGGCAGATCGATGCGGCGCGCGCCAAGAGCGACGGCGTGCGCGCCGAGCGATTGCCGACCATCGGTGCCTATGGTGAAGCGGCCAGCGTGCGCGACCAGTTTTTCCCCGGCTACAAGGCCGACAGTGCCTCAGTGGGCCTGCGTGCGCGCTGGACGATTTTCAGTGGCGGGCGCATCGGTGCCAAGGCAAGCGGCGCTGCCGCCGACCTTCGCGCGGCGCAAGCCGATGCCGACAATGCCCGGCTCGTCGTCGAGCAACAGGCCGTTGTTGCCTTTCAAGACGTAACAACCGCGCGCGCCGTTTTATCGGCGAGCGAAGCGCGGCTGACCGCAAGCGAAGCTGCTTTGCGAGGCACGGCGCTGGAAGTGAAGGCCGGGGCAAAGCCGCAGCTTGCCCAGCTGGACGCAGAGCGAGAGGTAATCGAGGCGCAAGCCGCGCGGGCGGAGGCAGGCGGACGGGTATTGGTGGCCGCATACCGCCTGCGCGCGATCGCGGGCATTGATTAGGGAAGGAGGTGCCGTTGACCCTAGCGGCGATGGCGATCGAGACAGCGCCTGAACGCAGGCAAATGACGGTCGCGCGATGCAGCTTGTAGCCGACTCAAGACGTCTTGGGTCTCGGAATCTGCGACCTTGGGCAACAGCCGATCGTAGAGCGCTATATTGTCAACTTCCGCGGCGATTGCCTCGCGGCAAGCATCGGCCAACGTTGCGGGGGCATGGACCTTGCCCGCCCACCGATTTGGCTGCGGGACAAAGCCGAGCCGCGCGCATTGGCGAAGCAGCGCGTCAGCATGTCGACGCTCGGCTTCGACGATACTGATAAAGGGTCGCACAGGACCGAACCGCGCAATAACGGCGGCATAGGTCGCCTCGGCCTTATATTCATCGTCGAGCGCATCGCTCAGGATAGCCTCAAGGCTGACCGACACGTCTGGGTTCCCAACTTCCGGATGCCATGATGATGTCATGGCTGGGGACGCGAGGTCGCGGCCACGCTGGCGGGCAGGATCGGTATCACAACGCTTGGCTGCACCCCGGTCAAGCTGCCGAGGAACGCCGTAACATGATCGACTTCGGGTGCTGTCAGCTTTTCGCCGAGCTGGGCGTTTCCCATGACTTCGACCGCCTGACGCAGGTCCCACACCGATCCGGTGTGGAAATACGGGGCGGTCAGGGCAATGTTGCGAAGCGAGGGGACTTTGAAATTATAGTCGTCGCCGACCAAGCCAGTGACCACCGACCGGCCTTTGTCGCCTGGCGGCCGCATCGCCGCTCCCGGTGAGGCTACGACCCCGAATTTCGCATACATCCCGCCGCCGACGTTGATCCCGCTGTGGCAAGCAGCACACCCCTTGTCGATGAACAGTTTCAGGCCCTGTTTTTGGGTGACCGTCAACGCCTTCGCATCGCCGTTCAGGTATCGATCAAACGGGGCATCGGGCGTGAGCAATCCGGCTTCGAAAACGGCGATCGCCTTTTGGACATTCACCAAGCTGATCGGATCAGCCTCATCGGGAAAGGCTTTGGCGAAGGCATCTCGATAGCCGGGGATGCCCTTCAGCTGCTCCGCAACATGCGCTTGGGGCGAGGCCATCTCGACGGGATTGACCATCGGTCCGCCTGCTTGGGCCTGCAAGTCGGCGGCGCGCCCGTCCCAGAATTGCGCCGTATTGAAGACAGCGTTCAATACTGTGGGGGCATTACGACCGCCATGCTGCCAATGATGACCTATCGATGTCGGTTCATTATCAGTCCCGCCGAGACCGATATTGTGACACGAGGCGCAACTGATGGCGTGGCTTGCCGACAGGCGCGGATCGAAAAACAGCATCTTGCCGAGCGCGAGTTTGGCTCGCGTCGCGTCATTCCCGGGCAGCGCCGGAGCGGTGGCGGGAATGGCTTTAAATAACGTCCGGGCGGCTTCCATAAGGGGCTCGCTGGCGGCTGCCGTCGGGTTCGGCGACGCGACCGGCTGACCGCTGGAAGATTTTTGGTTGTCGCAGCCTGCAAGGGCAACGCTTACAACAATAAAGAGTCCGACGGCGGGCCGCATCATCCGGTACTCCTATCCATGGCTCGGAAGGACGCCGGGCGACGCTTTTGGGGCACTTATCCCAATAGTTGAACGATAGCGGTGCCGGAACGTTCCACCTTGATACGGATCAAACATGATGAGTGCGAGCGCTGCGATGTTTGTCCGGCGCGGTCGAATTGGGCGACAACGCTGCGGAGCGGCCCACGTTCGCATGGGCATGCGTTGAACATTTTTAGGAGTCGGTGATGGTCGAAGACTGGTTGACGTTGATGGGTAGCATGAACGGCGCTGTGCGCGACCTTCGCATGGCCTCGCCGGATGTGATGAAGGCCTTTTCAGATATGGCCAGAGCCGCCCATGCGGGCGAAGCCCTGGATGCAAAGACGAAGGAACTTGTTGCGCTGGCGATCAGCGTCGCTGTCCGCTGCGATCCCTGCATCGCCTATCATGCCGAGGGAGCCGTGAAGCAGGGCGCATCCCGCGCCGAAGTTTCGGAAACCTTGGCGATGGCGGTGTACATGGGCGCTGGACCGTCAGTGATGTATGCTGCCAAAGCCCTTGAAGCGGTCGATCAAGTTTCGGGGCGCGAGGCACCCGCTACATGACAGCAATTTAGCCAGAGCCGACCAACACGCCGACCGCGTTACGGTTGACCGACTCGTCGCCGTGGGTGCAACCGCGCGCATGGCATTTCGTCTGAATGTTTTTTCCCTCGGTCGCCATCCGATCGTGGTCCGCATCAGGCAGTGGCTGCGAGAGAGTGAAGCTGCGCTGATTGCGCTAGCGGCAATCGTTGGTCTGGCGGCGGGCGTACTGACCAATGTGCAGAGCCTGCTCGCACACGGCCTGCAGCAGGTTTTGTATGGCGTCACTGTCAACCGGCTGAGCGCGCTCGGATCGATCCATCACCCTTGGCGGCTGGTTGCACTGCCGATCGGCGGTGCTGCCTTGGCGCTGATCACCATTGCATTCCGGCAGCGCGACCGTGTGCCGATCGACGTTGTCGAGGCAAATGCGTTGCATGGCGGCCGGATTCCGCTGCGCGATAGCCTAATGATCTCTTGCCAGACCATTCTGTCCAACGGATGCGGTGCATCGGTGGGGCTTGAGGCGGCCTATGCGCAAATCGGCGGTGGCATCGCCTCGCTATTCGGTCAGGGGCTGCGGCTGCGTCGTGCTGACTTGCGCACGCTTGTGGGAGCCGGTGCCGGCGCGGCGGTCGGGGCCGCGTTTGGCGCTCCTTTGACCGGGGCCTTTTACGCATTCGAAATCGTCATCGGTGCCTATAGCCCGGCGGCGATTGCGCCGGTGGCGGCGGCAGCACTCGCCGCGACCTTCGTGACGCGCACGCTGGGTGTGCCGCCCTATCTGATCGCTTCGGCGGCGGAGCGATCCGCGAC
>CAYOTF010000104.1:0-10017 GCA_964406805.1 uncultured Zetaproteobacteria bacterium
TCAAACCGGACAAGTTAATTGTCGGTGACCGGACACCGTAATTGTCGCTGAACACAAGCACAATCAGACATGTAAAAAACAACCTATGCGATAATATTATCCTTTCTTTAAATATATATATAGCGCCGCCAGCAAAAAACATAGCGCCGAACCTGCTTGTGAAAATGAACTCATATGATGTTGTATAATGCATTGTATGATTGAGTAAAAAAGAACACATACAAACAAATGCAATGGTGGCAATCAGGAGCCCAAATGATTTCCGAGAGATAAGTTTGGGCGAAATAGATATAAATAACCCTAAAAAAGCTAGTATCACATACATTTTTATTTCAAATGGCAACGTCCATAAAGAGCCGTTTACAGCACCTTTATATACATTCGATTCAAAAACACCCGGTAAATACCAATGCAATGGGCCAGCAACCAATAACGCATTTTTTTCTATGAATTGAAATATACTTGCATTGGATAAATAGTCCGCTGTCGATAGCGTGCTAAAATATAGACCCACACCAAAAACACAAAACAACACCGCTACAATAAGCGCCGGATATATCCGTAAAATTCTAGCTACTATAAAAGCCAGTAAATTTTCTCTTACCATTAAACTACCGGTAATCAAAAATCCACTGGTTACAAAAAAAATATCAACTGCAATGTGCCCCAAAGACAGGCCAAACTGGCCAAGAAACCCTCCTGCTGTCCCGGTTAATGGATATGCGTGAAAAACAATAACCATGGATGCGGCAATAAAACGAATCAGATTAAAGTTATTATCCCTGTTCGATGCAACATCAGATAATAAAATAGCCACCTATTTCACCTTCTGCATCCAAAGACTCCCCCCCCCTCCCAGTGAAGGAAACCTTTCGAAAACGTCCTTAACAGCCTCTCCCTGATATTTACCCATGTATGCGCCACCCCATAACACTTTAAATGAATCATTGAACTGTAGAAAAGCCTGCACAATATACTGCTCATTCCAGTGCCTTCCCTGATCAATCATCCACACTTTAGGATAGTCATCCGGCAAAAAGATATCATGAATATGAACCATCACCCCAGCTTTAAGGTTCGGCAGCACATGAAACATCAGATGATTCACATCACTACCCACTTTGGACACGTGGGAAGAATCAATAAATAATATATCATTCTCTTGCAAACGATCATACCAAGACAGTTCAACATCCTGCACTTTCTTCACAAGCAATTCGCTGATACCCGGCACACCATCAATAAGAAACTGTCTTGGATAAGGCTCGATACAGGTAAAATTAATTTTATTATCAAACAACTCCCTGTTCACTTGAGCCACCATCAAGCTCGAAAAACCAGAGCCAACCTCTACAATATTGGCCGGCTTATAGTGGTTTAACATACTATAATAAACTTCCATATCCAAAACAGGAAATTGATCATTCTTATAAAAGTAGGTCAACCCATCACCCGGATCTTCTATTGGAAAATCTATATCGCCAACATAATCTTTAAATATTTCCAAGTGTTGCAATTGCCCATCCACATTCCAGTTAATACCGGGCATCTCTCCAGCATTGTTCCATATTTGATCCTGTCGTTCTTCAATATCCTTTAAATCAGCAATAGGAGAATAAAAGTGCCCTTCAGGGAATAATTGTTTTTGCTTATTTGACATTTTAAAAAACCTCGCCGGTATTAATTTCAAATTCATTATCTAGCAAGCATACTAGACTGTAAGCCTGCTTCTTCGGATGTACTTTCAACCTGCCCTTGCAGGAATATTCGTTGTTTTTTCATTGCCTGTTCATATGCCTCATCAAGCAAATCCTGCCTCTGCCAGCGCACATCCATATGATAAGGTGTCCGGTATATGGATGTCGTTTTCTCAATCAGAATGAAATCATCCTGACTGCTGTAACGCATCCATAAATTCCAATCTTCCAACTGCTCCATAGACTCATCAAATCCAGCATATCGCTCATACAGGTTACGCCTGAACATAATCGCCTGAATAGGGATGAAGTTATGATGCTGCATGATCTCACGCGAAAAAGCCTGCCTAAATTCAGTTTTATGAACCATTTCCTGGTAATCTGGAGCCGTCCCCTGTGTTTGAACTTCCCACGCCAAAGAATAAGCACCACCCACTGAACTATTTGTTAAAAGCTCCAGAGCCAACACTTCCACATGATCTGGAAACAACAAATCATCATCATCCAGAAACATTATATATTCACCGCTAGCCATCTGTAGACCTGCATTACCTGCAAAGGATCTGCCTCTTTTTTCAAGCCCTTGAAAACGCACCGATAAACCTTCCTTATCGGGTAATGAGGCCATAAATGCCTGAGCTGTATCACCACCATCTTCAACTACAATCCATTCAACATTTGCATAACTTTGATTATACACTGAAGCAGCGGCTTCCCTTAACCAAGCGTCACGCCCTTGGTATGTACGCGTGATAATAGAGACTCGAGGTAAATCGGCATCCGGCAAAGCACGTTGTTCATAAAAAGCACCATCTTTACACAGCTCATAATCCCAAGCAAAAAAGGGAAAAACCAGATCACTTTTCTTTCTAGTCCATAGAAAATAAGGCGCATTGTATATGATTATAAATAAATTTTTCAGCAATGCTTTACGACCACCTGCAACACCGGACGATGTTAATAACTGCTTCATATACAAAGGAATAATATTTATAATATCTTTTATTGAGCCATAACGTAATCGTAAATACCCATTGGCAAGCGTACTTCCAGAGAACTGCAATGGCTTGACCTGACTGATCTCATCATAGGTATAATGCCAGACGACTGCATCAGGACAATAGTGCAAACGGTAACCATGATCACGCAATCGATAGGATAACTCCACATCTTCGCCATACATAAAGATCTTTTTCTCATAGCCTCCAAGTTGTTCGAATACACTAGAGCGAAACAGAGCACATGCACTTGATGACCAACTCGTTTCCATAGTCACAGGATCATAATATTTTGGGTGTTCGTATGGCTTCTGCCTAAGCTCCCATAGAGCCACATCAACATCATCTGACAATGCTCTGGAGACAACAGAGACCAGACTATCCTTCTCAAACTCCAAATCCAGATTACTCACAAGGAAATATTCAGTAGTGACGTGTTTGAAATTATAATTATGTCCAGCCCCAAAACCATCATTCCCCTTTTCAGACAACTCTATTGCACGAAAGTCGCCTTGATGTTTTTCAATAAGCTTACGCCACAATTCAACACTACCATCGGATGAGCCATGATCTGCAACAATCAAACGTATTTTTTCGAGCGGATAATTTTGTCTAAAAAGACTGTCAAAGAACGACTTCAACCAGCGCTTACTATTATAATTCACAATAGATATATCCAATTCCGGCAATGCCTGCATATCAGAACGTTGTTTCAGTTGGTCTATCGCTACTTGTCGCCGCTCAGCCAACACTTTATGGCTTATCATATAACCATTCATTCCAAATCCAACACGAGCAATCAAGGAGAACCAAATATCCACCAGTTTCTTTTTCATTGGTGGTGAGATTGGCAACAATCGAACTATAAATCTTTTCATTCGATTGATAATATAAAAAGGAAGATATGTGATTTTACCACACAAACTTAACAGATCCCATAAACTGAACGAGAGTACTTCCTTCGCCTTACGCAATGGTGCTGTTATCCGCCATGAAGGCGACTGATACAAACTGGAGACTTCATGCTGCAGATGATCACGCTGTAGCAAAGCTTGTGCTAAAGAATCCGACAACTCCTTTAAATGAATATCCTTTCGCTGCATTTCATCATGCAGGCGTGTTATCTCATCACCACGAGCTTGCACTTCATCATTCAAGCGTGTTATCTCATCACCACGAGCTTGCACTTCATCATCCAGTTGTTTTAAGTCGGTCTCTGCTTTACGAATTAAGCGCTCTATCTCACTTCCACGAAGCATATAGGCCAGATCAAGATCCCTGGCCTCTTTTTGCACCTCTTTCAACTGCTTTCTTACATCAGTCGCATTCAACTGAGCAGCATCATCGAGAGCATCCAGATAAGACCAAACCGGAGACACCGCATCCATCTCTGTAACTATTTTGGCCCATTCAAATTGAAATGACTTTTCTTCCAGGCTCTGCTTATTCGTCATACAGTCCAGTAGTAAGTGATATGCTTTGCTTGCAAGCAATAAACCGCCCACATCAATATCATCCATTGAATTACTATGACAAAGCTTTTTATCAATAAAGTGCTGAGTAAAGTCATCCATATCAGCCTGCAGGGCTGTCTCTGAAAGAGCAAGCGCATGCATCATCCGCTCAAGCTCCACAATAGGCTTCAACAGCATCTGTTCATAATCAACCACGACACACTTTTCACCTGCTACTGCATTCACCACAGGCAGCATATGTGATAACCATAAAAAAGCTGATTTATCTTCAGAAAACGAATCCCGTGAATAGAGCGACCGCGCTACACTCTTGGGATCCCTGCAGGTGATAACATACGAAATATCGATGCCAAGTCCTATCAGTAATTCTCGCCAAAAGGGCAACAGGCGACACACCCGGGGATCCTTAAAACCCCATACGGGAAGAGATAAAAAGCGTTCCCGAATCAGGCATTCAGCCTCCTTCTTCAAAGGCTCTAACATTGGTGAGGCCAGCAAGGTTTCCGGAATCGGTCGAACACTATGCCAACGCATGCCCAAAGCTTTCAACAACCGATCATTGATAGATAAAATATCCTGATCTTCCCAAAAACCGGTTGGATTATCAGGCCCTGCAGGAATCAGTCTATCACCCAAATCAACACCCAGAGCCTGCACAGCCCGCGCGATCACACTGGTGCCAGCTCGATGCATCCCCAAGACGATAACCGCCCTACATTGGTTGTTTTTCATTCACCATCTCCATAAGGCACTTTGAGACAAACATATCACAGCATATGCTCACAATGCCCTGCCAAGTCAACCACCCCATAAGACCCTTCAGGTAAATCACCATCATCAACAATTTCGATACTCATGGCATTCACTTGCTTTTCTATCAAAACATTAGCTGCACCCAATGGGTAATCAAAGATTCTTGCCGACACAGCATAGGTTCCTGGCAACAGCTTCACATCAAATGAAAAACGGCACTTCACCATATTTTCCTTATCTCGCGTTAAAGCCTGTTCCATACATCGGCTATCCAAACCAGCGATCAAATACCCCTTAGTATCGTGCAAGCCGATTGCAATTGCCGGAGTTCGCAAACTCTCATCAAGCCAAGCTTGCACATCCAGCCTGATACTTTCGCCATGTTTAAACCAATGGCGCTCTTCGCCATCGACAGAGGCGGCAACACTAATAACCCTGCCTTGATCTGTACCAAAGGCGATGGACTCTTTATTTAAAGGCGATTTATATGCAACCTCTTGACTCAAAACCTTGGATTGATCACTCCGCATTTCCATGAGATACATCTCCACAGCAGTCGCCGCGTCCCCATCAAACACACGCTGTCCATTGCGTAAAAACAATGCGCGTGTACACATCGTTCTCACCATATTCAAATCATGCGTCACCAACAAGAATGTAACACCATTAGCCAGCATTTCCTCAATCCGCTGCATACACTTCATGGCAAAACCGACATCCCCGACCGATAACGCCTCATCTACAATAATAATATCTGGTTCAATACTTACCGCAACCGAAAATGCCAAACGCATGAACATACCACTGGAATAGGTTTTTACCGGCCTGTCAATAAAATCACCGATCTCTGAAAATTCAACAATACTGTCAAATCGCTCAGCAATTTCTGCCTCACTCAAGCCCAGAATGGAAGCATTCATATACACATTTTCACGGCCAGTAAATTCAGGGTTAAATCCAGCCCCTAATTCAAGTAATGCGGCTATTCGACCTTTTGCTTGCACCGTACCGGTAGTCGCTTCCATTGTACCACAGATAATTTGCAATAAAGTAGACTTGCCTGATCCATTACGACCAATAATACCAACCATCTCACCACGGTTCACTTCAATAGAGACATCGCGAAGCGCCCAGAACTCCTCATAAAATTTCGTTACTTCCCCGCCATCACGACCAGGAAAAAGTTTTCTCACTCTTGGGTAAATCATTTGCTTCAAACGGTCTCGCGGTTTAGCAAAAACGGGGTAGCACTTACTCACCCCTTGCACATGGATTAATGGCTTAGAGGACATCAGAGAATCCCTTACGCGTCTTAATGAACCAGAGATAGCCCAACCACGCAGTAATCAAACCAACCACCATATAGATACCCCATGCCTGCCAATTTGGAGAGACCCCCTGCAACACTGCAGAGCGAGTCTGTTCAATCACTAACGCAAGCGGATTAAGGAACATCCAACCTTGCAAAGCCTCAGGTAGTGCACTCGCCGGATAAAAAACGGGGCTAAGAAATAACAGGGCGGTTGTCGTTACCCCCACCACCTGAGCAATATCCCTCAAATAAACCCCCAACGAAGCCAACACCCAACTAAGGCCAATTGTAAACAGTATAAATGGCAACCAAATCACTGGTACCCATAACACGGTTAAGTATGGCAAGCCGTGCAGAAACATAAAAAACAACAATAAAATAAACAGGCTAACCAATGAATGAAATAGCGCTGAAACCAGCACTGAAATAGGCAAAAAATGCAAGGGGAAAACTACTTTCTTAACATAATTGACATTATTCAACACCAAATCAGGAGCCCTATTTACACATTCTGAGAATAAGCCATAAACAATTAAACCAGCAAAGAGATTGAGTGCGAAGTCCCCCGGCGTATCTGCTGAAGGCCACCTAGCTGGAAGCACTACACCAAACACAAAAGCATATACTGCCAACATCAACAAGGGATGTAAAAAAGACCACATTAGCCCAATAACTGAGCCTCTATAACGCCCCAACACTTCTCTCCAAATCATCTGTGAAAGAAGGCTTCCACCTTTCCATTTTAAATTCATGATTGAAAAGCATCCTTAAATTATTAAAAGTATCCGACCATCTCTATCACAGACATAAAAGCCTTAACAATAGAAAAACCACCAACAAAGCACCTAAGAGCGGCAGCATTCTCGGCAATACGCCAACATTATTTATGTTCAGATCAGCACTATACGAGTTCAAAAACTCTTCGCAATATGACTAATCAAGATAAGCAAAATGACGCATTGCCTTTTCCCCATGACCAACAAACCTACTCTGAATGCTATCAGACTTATCCAACCAACGCCCAACACTCTTGGGAGTATGAATAAAGGCTGAAAACTCATCACCATCCACCGACCTACCAAGGAACAACTCCAAACAACATAATGTTTTTTCTGTATTCAAGCACAAGTCCTCAAACCGTACTCTTATATAGCGTTCAGCCATAAAATCCTCACCGTATGCTGCAACCAACATATTACTTTCACTCCAGAAGCGCATCGCCTTCGCCTCGGATGATAAACCCTTTTGAGCTCCCGACAAAACAAGCCCTGCATGCTTTTCGAACTGGTTTTTATTTTTTGACCAGGCCATGTCACGCCCATCACGCACCAGATGAATAAACTTCACATCAGAAAGAACACTGTTTAAAAAAGGCAACATCAACATGCTGCGTGGATTTTTCCAACCCCAAGCTCTATTTTTCGAGAGAGATACTGCTCCCTTAAAACGCGTCAGCGACAGATTAAAGTCATCACGCATAGCACTTTCATCCAGCGGACTCATTACGTTCCTTCCGAAATTATATCGATTCAACCAATGATCATAGAAAGCAAAAAAATCAAGTGCATCACACGATACATTCCGATGCTCGCCCATATAATAACCCGACATTATAAGCAGCTCAGCTAAAACCCGCGTACCCGACCCTCCGCTTCCTCCAATCACAACCGGTGGACTGAGATCACTCATCTACAACTCCTTAATCTTTAGCATGAAGCAAAGGCCTACAACAACCAATCACTACAATCCCAAGCAAGCTCTATTTCAAGCGCTCTGATTTCATGCTCAAACAACTGCTGCAAACGGAGCCTATCCTGCTTAATCATAGGAGATTCATAAGCAATTGCATTCGCTTCTATACTTGGCACACTCATTAATGGAGCAACCCCCAAAAACTCACATACCTGAGCCAACAATTGAACAGGCGCTTCACGCAAAGCTTCATATCTCAACACCAGAACCTGCTCTTTAGGGAAAAAAGACCACAATCGCTTCAACTGGTTTAAATAAAAGCCACGAGCCACGTAAGAATAGACAAGATGCTGCTTCGATAGAGGCTCATTACAGCGACTCACCTCCCGTGATATTGCCTCAGAAAAAGGAAGTGACTCAGCCTCTCTTGAACGCTCCATATTCCAATGTGAATAAGCCCTGTCAACAGGGTTTCTCAGCATCACAATCAACTTCATATCACGATTATATTGCTTAATTCGAGAAGCTGACTCAGGCCAGAACATATATGACGGTGTCGCTTCACCGAGCAGCTTCACCTTTTCCCTTTTAAAAAAGGAGTGATAATAATCATAATCGATCTGCTCCACTTTAAAAAACTCATCCCGATCAAAAAAGTGAACTTCTTTACACTCCGGCATACCTAACAACGAATGCATTTTAAGATATTCATGCAACGCCGTTGTGCCTGCCTTTTGAGCCCCCACAATGAGAAATCCAACCTTGAAGCTCATACCACCTCACAATAACACATAGCATGCATCTAATGATCGATCACTCAAACTGTTTAATGCGCTGCTTTAATATGTTCAGTTGCCTTATTTCCATACCATAATGCAAACCGTCCAATAAAATTGATTTTGCCACATCCGGATGACCAGACTGCCTTTGAATATTAGCCATAACAAAACGGGCTGGCAGATAAGCAGGATTAACTGACAATGCTCTCTGAAATTCAAGATAACCAGCATTCACTGGGTTTTCAATACATGTTGCAGCAGCTCGCATCAATATCTGCCCTTTCAAAGCATACAATTCAGGCTGCAGCGGCGAAACCTGAGTTGCTTCATCCATTGCCGAAACAGCCTGTACAATAGCCGAACACCCCTGCTGATACTGCAATGCACAAATCGCCTTATGTACATACATACCGGGCATTGACGGCCTGACAAATGACACCTTTTCAGCATCCAGACAAGCCTGCTGATCCAGCTTCGCAGCCAGCCCCGACTGCATAATAGGCATCTGCAAACGCTCACCTGCAATATCAAATGCAAGCACCACCACAACAGAGAACACTGGCAAAGCAATCAACCAGAATAACCTAGCACTATATAATTTCACTCGCTCAGCGGCACCACGATCCAAATATCCCATCATCATACCCAACAACATGATCAAGCTGATATTATAAAAGTTGAAATTAATCAAGCTATGCAACCCAAACAGAATGATTGCGACCAACATTGCGACTTCCATATAATCGTCATGCTTGCTTTTACGTAACAATAAAAACAAACGTACAATCATCACAAGCCACAGTGACACAAATAACAACAAGCCCGGAATTCCAACCTCAAGAAGTAATTGCAATGCATCATTATGCACAAAACTACCCGCTGTTATAAAATCAAGTGGATCTCTAACTGCCCCGTAGAGCAAAGAAAATGTACCTAAACCATACCCCCACCACGGTCCATCCAAAACCAGCTGCCAAGCGGACTGCCACATTAGCAAACGCAATTGAATACCGGGGTTATTTGATCCTACTCCGACAGTTTCATTCCCCCGAACAGCAAGCTCAAAATCTGAATACCACTGCATCTCTAGTAAAAAAAACAAAAATGCAGTCACTAACAGCATTGCAATAGGCTTGAATGCGGTCTCTTTCCGACACCGCCACAACACAAACATGCAACCACCCACGGCAGCCAACCAGCCTGCCCTGGAGCCTGTCGCTGTAATACCGGCGATCAACAACACCATCACAGCGCATAATAGGCCTCGCTCTACACCCTGAATGCGAAAACAACATGCCAAGGCAGGAATAA
>CAYOTF010000105.1:0-9983 GCA_964406805.1 uncultured Zetaproteobacteria bacterium
CGCCGCCTATGCCTATGAGAGTCTTGAAAATGGCTGAGATTCATGGGTAATCAGGTATGGATATAACCGAGGCACGAAAATTTTACCCTGCCGCCTCCGAGGATTCGACTCCTGAGTTGAAACCCTATTTATCTCAGATTGTAGCAATAAATCCCGGAGAGCAATTGGACTTTGTGATTCGACCGGACGTCAGTAGAAAATATATTATGCAATCCTTTGGTGACATGGATACCGTGATGGTGCTTTTTGAGGAATCTCAGGGAGAACCGGTCTATCTTTCGGGTGATGACGATAGCGGGGGTAATCTCAATGGTCGGATAGAGACAAGGCTAATTCGCGGTCGTGTCTATTATCTGCGCTTGAGACTCTATTATGCTCAAGCAGCAGGGGATGGCGCCGTTATGCTATGGTGAGTGTTCTCAATGATGAGTAATAGCTTGCACTATCTGTTCGCTTGTATTTTTTTGCAGGAGTGTGATCAATACTAACCGCCAGTCAGTAAGCACTATTCGAACAATTCCGGGATTCGACGAGAAATAAAGGGGCAGCTCACCTATTTCTTGGCGTTTATCACTGGCCATATAGGTTCAGTCCATGGCATGCATGGCAAGAACAGTGATACTGGGCATTCCCCATCACGTCATCCAACGGGGAGTGCGCCCTCTTCAGAAGATGGACTGCGCGCCGCTCTTGGTGATGCCCATAGGCAATACACCTGGCATGTAACATAGAGAAAAGTGTCGTGGTCATTTGCGGCAGGAGCGTTTTAATTCGTTTGCCATGGATGAACATTATTTATTAGCTGCGGTTCGCTAGGTTCTGAGCCGAGAAGTTGACGTTTCAGTGATTAGCGTCAGGCTTTTATATTTTGATATTTATCCTGATCGCATAAAATACAGTATGCTCGCAAACACCGAATATACGTATGCGACTGATATTGTCGGTAACGCTTCGTAGCAATGGTAGGACTGGCGTGTTTTTCAAAGATGAAGGTCGACACCAGTTCTCTTTGCGCAAGCAAGCGTAGGCAACATCGCCATGATTACTTGCTGCACATCGATTTATGACCGTTGTATGCTATAATAGAAATAGCATTAAAAATGCACCAATCTAAGAACATGAGGTAACGATAGTGTTTAAGCGTATTTCGAAGCGTCTCAAAGGTAAACCAAAAAAGTCTTCAGCTGCTGCGCAAGCTGAACCTGACACATCATCTTCATCTCCGTTGGCACCTGCACCCAAACCTGATACACCAGCGAAGCCTGATATATGGTCATGGGGCTTATTGACCGGCACATACAATCCGCTGCCTGACGATGCGGATGCGGATGAGGATAGTGCCGATGACACTAAACCCTTGCATCACGGGGACAATAAAAGCTAGCGAATCAGCTCACCACTGATCACTATTCTGCCGATCATCATTGCGATGAATCCGGGAGAAAACATGCATCAGCAGTTCATCATCGGCTTACAAGGGCTTGTGTTATCCGCTCAAGAAATCAAATGGCTGCGACATCAAGCTCCGCTTGGGGTTATTCTCTTTAGCCGCAACGTGGAAAGCCCTACGCAAGTAAAAGCCCTATTGGCCGACGTGCGCCAATACAGCGGCGAGGCCACATGGGCAGCAATTGATGAAGAAGGCGGACGTGTGAACCGCATGCCGTGGGCACCATTCAACAACCGCCGCCATGCAGCCGAATATGGTCTGATGTATCAGCGCAATGCTGGCACAGCAATCCAAGCCGTGTATCAGGATAGTCTATGCGCTGCTGAAGCCTTGTGCGATCTAGGGTTTACACATAACTGCGCGCCAGTGCTTGATCTTTTTCATCCTGCTGGACATGGCATTATTGGACAACGCTCTTATGGCTCAGACATCACACAAATCACAGCATTGGCGACTGCATGCATGCGTGGCCTGCACGATGCCGGCATTGAAGCAGTCGGTAAACATTTTCCGGGCCATGGGCGCGCCAATGCCGATTCACATGTGAACGTACCCCAAGTTGATGCGCCATTAACGACACTGCTTGATGAAGCAGAGCCCTTTGCCAACTTGATTGCTGAAGGCTTAAAGCATGTAATGACGGCACACGTCATGTATACGGCTACAGTCCCGGAAGTGGCAACCGTATCCCCCTTTTGGGTGCGTCATGTATTGCGTGACCGCATCAATTTTTTCGGACGCATCTGGAGTGATGACCTGTGCATGAAAGGCGTGGGAGACAATGTGCCCGCTGCTGCGCAAGCTGCATTGCAGGCAGGCTGTGATACGCTGTTGATCTGTGAGCCGGAAGGCGTGCGTGAAATCTATGAGCAATTGTAGTACGGTTTTCTACTCATTCTTCGTTGAAATAAAAAGTTAAGGAGTCACTCATGTCTGATATTTTAAGTGCTGCAGAGTTGGCACGCTTCAATCGGCATATTATTTTGCCGCAAGTTGGCCTTGAAGGTCAGGAAAAACTGAAGCTGGCCAAGGTGCTGTGCATTGGTACAGGCGGGCTCGGTAGCCCGATTTCACTTTATTTATCCGCTGCCGGAGTTGGTACGATTGGGCTGGTTGATTTTGATGTGGTGGATGATTCCAATCTGCAACGCCAGATTGTCCATTCCACTGCGGATATTGGCCGCCCCAAAGTGGAATCGGCACGCGATACACTGATCGGCATCAATCCGCATCTGCAGGTCAACCTGCATGGTGAAGGCATCAAGCTCAATAACGCCCGCGATATGATCAAAGACTACGATCTTGTCGTGGATGGCACCGACAACTTCCCCACTCGCTATTTGGTCAATGATGCCTGTGTGCTCGAAGACAAACCCTTGATTTATGCTTCGATTTTCCAGTTTGAAGGCCAGGCCACGGTATTCAATTACGGCAGCGGAGATGTGCGGGGGCCCTGTTATCGCTGCCTGTATCCCGAACCACCGCCGCCAGGCTTGGTTCCATCCTGTGCAGAAGGTGGTGTACTGGGGGTATTGCCGGGTGTGATTGGTGTTATTCAGGCGACCGAAGCAGTGAAGATCATTTTAGGACAGGGTACCAGTTTAAGTGGCCGTTTATTGCTCTACGATGCGATGGCGATGACATTCCGCGAAGTAACAGTACGCCATGACCCAAGCTGTCCGGCCTGTGGTGAACACCCGAGCATTGGCGATGTGGTTGCGTACGAACAATTCTGCGGCTTGCCGCCCACTGAAATAACCGAGGAGGAAAAAGAAATGGCTGATTATGATATTACCCCGAGTCAATTGAAGGCGATGATGGATGCCGATGCGGATTTGTATGTGCTGGATGTGCGCGAACCGCATGAAGTCGCCATTTGCGCCATTGACGGAACCCATAAGATTCCGCTCGGGCAAGTGGCAGAGCGATTCGCTGAAATCCCTACTGATCGCCCAATCGTGGTGCATTGCAAACTCGGTGGCCGCTCGGCTCAAGCTGTCGAATTTCTGCAATCGAAGGGATATACGGACATTAAAAATGTTGCTGGCGGTATCCTCGGCTGGATTGATGAAGTTGATGACTCCCTGCAGCGTTATTGAGCCAACGATTCAACTACATAACCGGCACACGGCTGCTCTGGCTTTTTTCAGAGCGGCCTTAATCCTTTAAATACTGTGCCCGAACTTCAATCTCAACCCGTTGCGCCGCCTTACGGGCTTCTTGCACCATGCAATCCACACCTATCAAGCCATCGTTTGCACTGACCGCTTCGATCTCCTTGCACAGCTTAGATAAGGCCATCGCACCAACCATGGCGCTGCTCGATTTCAGAGTGTGCGATGCGCGCATGACTTGATCGGAGTCAGCCTGCTCAATTCCAGTTTCCATCGCGGTCATCAGCTCAGCCAAACTGGTCAGAAACATCGTTAAGACTTTTTTCAGCATCACCGAACCACCGGGTAACAACTGCAGCGCTTCAGCATCGATCGCGGCATGGCTGCTCTCGTCATCATGCTGCTGGACGGCGCGTGGTGCTGGAGAAAACTCCACCTGTTTGCAATAATCAGGCAGATGCACATGCAATATTTTTAGCAACTGTTGCCTGCTAAACGGTTTGCTTAAATAATCATCCATACCGGCTCTTAAACAAATTTCCCGATCACCACGCATGGCATGGGCAGTCAAGGCAATAATAGGCAGTTGTCCGGTACGATAATCCGCCGCTTCTTTTTCCAGCTGACGAATCCTTCGGCAGGCATCATAACCATCGAGTACAGGCATTTGGCAATCCATTAAAATCAGATCAATACCACCGTGCAGATAAGCATGAATAGCTTCCCGTCCGTCCAGTGCAATACGCACATTGCAGCCAAATTCCTGCAATAATGTTTTTGCTACCGTTTGATTGACTTCATTATCTTCAGCCAACAGCACGCAGGCATCAAACACTTCGGCTTCGGCCACCTTGCTGCGAATACGTTGCAACTGTTGCCCCGCACCATCGCGTTGTTTGGCATGGCATAGCGATTGATAAAACTGAGCGCGCCTGATCGGTTTTCTCACATAAGCATCAATACCGGCACCAAAGGCCAGCACTTGCTCTTCATCGAGCCCCGCCGATGTCAACACCATGATCGCCAGTGCATCGAATTGTTGATCGGCTCGGATGGCTTTGCACAATTGCAAGCCGTGCAACTCCGACGCATGCTGTTGGTTTTGCTTCAAGTCAGCAGGAGTGGAATCCGATAAATTCAAACTCGACTGGCTCAAATCAGACATGCTCGAATCAGAGACTTGCGCATCGGGCATGTGCATATCAACCAACACCACATCATAAGGGTGACCGTCGGCAATACCCTGAGTCAATTCAGCGATCACACCCTTAGCTTGCAACAGTCCCCGACTACTCAGCCCCCATGCCTGCAATTGCTGCTGCATGGTGGTGCTGCAAGTCAGATTATCATCCACAACCAGCGCTCGCATACCTTTCAGCGTGCCATGAAAAATCGCCTCATCACTGTCCGCATCGATAATTGGCAAGCTAATATTAAAACTGAACACCGACCCTTTACCAAACTCACTCTGCAGCGTGATCTCGCCGCCCATTAAACCCACCAGCTGTTTGCAGATTGCCAAGCCCAATCCCGTACCACCGAACTGACGGGTCGTTGAAACATCCGACTGCGTAAAAGCACTGAATATATATCGCTGCTTTTCCGCTTCAATACCAATGCCCGTATCCCGAATATTAAAACCCAACTGAATTTCGCCCCCCTGCTCTTCATCACGAGCGTATTCACGCAATTCAATCACCACTTCACCCTGAACCGTGAATTTAACCGCATTACCGACCAGATTAATAAGGATTTGACGCAACCGGCCCTGATCGCCCATCAATCGATTCGGCAAAGCCAACGGGCAATCAACTACGATTTCGATGCCCTTATTCACCGCCTGTTCGGATAGAATCTCCGCCACATCTTCAATCACCGTGCGCAAACAGAACGGACTGGTTTCCATTTCCATTTTACCCGCTTCAATTTTCGAAAAATCCAGGATGTCGTTAATAATCAGCAACAACGAATCACCCGAGCGTTTAATCGCTTGCACAAAACCATATTGTTTATGGTTTAACTGTGTACCCAACAGCAGATTGCTCATGCCAAGCACCCCATTCATGGGCGTGCGTATTTCATGACTCATATTGGCCAGAAAGGCAGACTTGGAACGCACTGCATGCAAAGCGACATCACGGGTTGTTTTCAATATTTCAGTTTGGTGTTCCAAGGTGATCTCATGCTCAAGACGGCTACGATAATCACGATGAATACGTTTACCCACAAAGAAGCTAAACAACATACCGCAAAGCAACAACAGTCCTAAAGCCAGAGCTGTTTGTGTAGCAATGAGAAACAAACCAAGCAATAATGGTAATAACATAATCGTCAAAAACCATTGAAACAGCTTCGGTGAAACCGCCAATACATTGACCGCCCCGGCGACGATGGAGAAAAGCAACAGAGCCATCATCAATACATCCTGATGCAAAAACCCCTCATCGGGCGCAAAAACAACCGCTCTGACAGCCAATACTGACCATGTGATTGCCAGCAATAAGGTGCAGGCATTAAAAACCAACGGCCTGAATGGCAAAGAGATAAAGCGGCAGCTGCGTTGAAAACTAAGAGAGGCTCGCACAATTGATGTTAGAGCAATGATGATTCCTGCTAGCAAGGTGATTTCAGGGCTATATTCGAGCAGGCTGGTGGCATACAACATCCAGAAATAGAGTACGATATAAACAATATTGCCAGCCATCGCACGATGTACCAATTCATCGTACAGACGATCATCAATAGCAGCCTGAATCTCGGAATGTTTGCATGGCTCATGCAAATCAAACTGAATGTCTTCAAGCCTATGCACAGGAATTAATCGACCGAGATGACAGTGCCCAGCATGCTTTCAGCTTTGTCAGCTGGAACCGGTGGACTGAACAAATAACCTTGAATCTGGTCACACCCCTTATCACGCAACCAGTCCAGCTGCGCTTTCGTTTCCACACCTTCAGCCACAATGCCGAGATTCAACGCTTTCGCCAACAGGATAATGGCGTTGGTGATGGTTGCATCCTGTTGATCATCAGGCAGGTCTTTGACAAATGCACGATCCACTTTCAGCACATCGGCCGGGAAATGTTTGAGGTAACTGATGCTCGAATAGCCGGTTCCAAAATCATCAATGGACACTTTCAAGCCCATATCTTTCATCGCGTTGAGAATATTCAACGCCGTATCAGCATCCTGCATCAACACCGTTTCGGTAATTTCAAATTCCAAATATTTCGCAGGCATACTGGTTTCCTGCAGAATATCCTGAATAACATCAAGCAATTCTGCATCGGCAAACTGATGAGCCGACAAATTCACCGAAATACTCACCGCCGGTTTCCCTGCCTTGCGCCATAACTGATGCTGCCGACACGCTGTTCGAATAACCCACTTGCCCATGGGAAGAATTAAACCCGATTCCTCTGCCACCGGAATAAAATCCATCGGCGAAATCATACCGCGCTCAGGATGAATCCACCGAATCAACGCTTCAAAACCAAGCACTTCACATGTGATAGCATCCACCTTGGGTTGATAAAACAAAATCAGCTGATCCTGTTCAATCGCCTCATGCAGTTCACTCTCCAATTGTACCCTATGATGGCTCTGCTTGCGCAAGGCATCATCATAAAAGCAGATACCATTACGCCCCTGCGATTTCACTTCATACATCGCCGCATCGGCATTTTTTAATAAGCTACTGATATTTTCGCCATCTTCCGGATAAATCGCGATCCCGATACTGGAACTCACACTGACTCGGTTGCCGGACAACATCATCGGCTCGGCAATACGATCGAGAATACGCCGGGCGATCAGCTCCACATGCTTAATATCATGCAAGCCACTCAACATCACTGTAAATTCATCACCACCCATGCGCGCCAGCGACGCACCGATTTCACCCACATCTCTAGCCGCCAAATCGGAAGAGCGCACACTATCACTCAAACGCTCGGAGATGGTTTTCAACAGCTTGTCACCAGCCTCATGACCCAGGCTATCATTGACCCGTTTAAATTTATCCAAATCCAGAAACATCACCGCAACTTTTTCCTTGTTGCGACGAGCATGGTGCAGAGCCATGCTTAAATGTTCCTTGAACAGATCTCTATTCGGCAAACCGGTAATCGAATCATAATACGCCAATTGCCGGATCGATTCTTCTGCCCGACGCTGCTCACTGATATCTTGAATGGTGCCGAAAATACGTGGGCTCGGTGCGGGCTTCTTTGATTCGGCTTGATTTGATTCCAGGTGCTCCGAGCTGCTATCAAGATGCATCAAAAGGGTTTTTTCCTGACCATTGGGTAAGCAGGCTTTGAATGAAATATCAGCAGCTTCCCCCTCAACAGCCTTTTGCACCGCCATATCAAAAGCCTGTTTATCATCCGCATGCACAGAGCCAAGCAATAGTTTATGAAAAACGCTCGGCGCAACACGCGGCACACCGAAAATACGATAACTCTCTTCGGATACAAACAATTCTTTTTTATCCATATCCCATGTCCAGTTGCCCAATTTGGCAACACGCTGCGCTTCGGCCAACAGATTGGAATTCTGCTGTGCTGACAACATGAGTTTACTGGAACGCAAAATATATTGAATCCGGTGACGGAAAATCACCCATTTGATCGGCTTGCTGATAAAGTCCGTCGCGCCACAATCATAAGCTCGCTCGATTGAATCGACATCATCCACACCCGTCACCACAACAATCGGAATATCCTGACCGTCTGGAATAGCACGCAAGCTTTTACAAAATGTATATCCGTCCATGCCAGGCATTTGCAAATCCACCAGAATTAACTGCGGTTTATGTTCCGCAAACATGGCCAAGCCCTCATGGCCATCACTGGCTTCAAGCGCAAAAAAACCAGCTTCATTCAGCGATTCAAGCATAATCATTCGCGCCATCGGGTCATCATCGATGACCATCACTGTCTCTAAACCTAGTTTCTGATACATCGCTTCGGTGTGATCACGTTTATCCATGGCCAGTCACCAGCAAAAAATATGCCAAAAAAAAGCGCTGAAATAATGTCAAAGGAGATCTCACGGCGTGAAAATAAATCCACCGTGAGATGAACATTCCAGCGCAGCCTGCGCGGGATCTTCAGCATGCTCTACAATCACATCTTGCATGCTGGTAAAACTCTCCAGTCTAACCGACTCAAACCGCAAGGCGATGCCATTCTCAATCGAGCGCACAACCACAGCATCAGCCAAAATAGGCAATTCATGTTTGAAATGCCCCAACAAAATACTGACCTGGCATTTACTCCCCGCTTCGAGCCGGTGATCCGTATGTAAAAACATGCCACTCATACTCAAATCCACGACTTCAACACTAAAAGCATCTCCATTTTCCGGTGTTAATGTCGCAGAAATAGACACCTTGGAACGGCTATATTGACGCTGATTATGATACACTTTCATATTATTCTCCCCAAAGTAACGTTTCAAACAACTTCAAACCTTTTGCAAGAAACTCTTAGTTAAGACGCTAAACAACAATAAATACAAGGCAAGCACTGTGCCAAGCTGGTCTGCATCTCCAAACCATATTGCGGCGATACCTTTCACCGGGTAATTTGATATGGTTGAATGCGCCCCTGCCAGCAACCAAAGGAGAAACAATCATGCAAGCAACAAGCGAAAAGAAATTATTAATCGCCATGATTTGCGCCATTATCGCTGGTGGCTTGTCTGGCTTTATCTGGGGTGAGGACATGATGGCCGTGGCATGGCTGGGTGAATTGTTCCTCACCGCATTAAAAATGCTTATCGTCCCCTTGGTTGCAGCCAGCATCATCACCGGCGTAGCAGGTCTCGGTGATGTGCGACGATTGGGTCGCATGGGTGGCTTATCAATCGCATATTATGCTTGCACCACGTTGATTGCTGTATCGATCGGATTACTGATGGCCAACCTGTGGCAACCGGGTGTCGGTGTTGATCTGGCTGCGGGCTCCGCCGCCCCCAAGCCGGAAATTGCTGATGTCAGCGTCACGGATTTGATACTATCCTTGGTGCACTCCAATATCATTGACGCAGCAGCCAATATGAAACTGTTGCCGATTATTGTGTTCTGCATCATGTTTGCTGCCGCTCTAACCACGCTCGGCGAAAAAGGTAAACCGGTAATCGCCTTTTTCGAAGGTTTAAACGAAGCCATGATGAAAATGGTCGGCTGGATCATGATTTTCGCACCGATTGGTGTATTCGCACTGATTGCATCCAAGCTTGGTTCCGCCGGTGGTGGCGAAGCATTCATTGCCCAATTGGCTGGCCTAGCCAAATATGCGTTGGCGGTCATCTCCGGTCTGCTCACCCATGCGCTAGTATTATCGGCCTTGTTGGTTCTGTTGGCGCGCCGCTCTATCATTGAATACCTCAAACATCTGGGTACAGCCTTGATG
>CAYOTF010000106.1:0-9964 GCA_964406805.1 uncultured Zetaproteobacteria bacterium
CAACAAGCGATTGATCAAACCATCAACGGGTTGAATACTAATAGCCATGTCAGAACCTCCTTGTGGTAAATAGTTTATAATGAGCTGAGATATCACACTAAACATTTGCCTACGCATAAATCTATCGGCGGAGTCAGCCTCGACTTTAGAAAAAAGAAAAGTGTCAAAAAATATTTTCTGCCTGAGATGCTCGTTCGCCTTGCGAGCAACGTCAACAGAGCCACACTCACCCCTGCCCAATCAGTCAATAATCGTTTAAAAAACGACCTTTAAGGCACAATCACAGCATGCCGTTGCGATCCAAAGTAAAGCAAGTATCCTTTAAGCTTGCTTTTCAAAATACATGCGTCATTATTTTGACTTTCAAACACCAAGCGCGACATCATAAAGGGGCTGCCAATCGTGAAACAATCTGCATTTATTCTGCTGGTTGAAGATAATGAGGACTTCCGTGAAACCTTGCAGGAAGCTCTGGAAGCATCCGGTTTCCATGTTACCAGCGCCGCCAATGCCAACCGCGCTCGCGAAGCCATGAACATTGGTAAATTTGATTTAACCCTGCTTGATGTGCGCCTACCCGACGGCAACGGCATTGAATTGATGCGTGAATTTCGTCAGCACGATCCGGACATGGGCATCATTATCATGACCGGCTATGCTGAAATCGATACGGCGGTGGATGCAGTACGCCTTGGCGCTAATGACTTTCTGAAAAAACCATTTGATATTGATGAGCTACTGGTGCGTATCGGCGAGTTAATGAAAAACCGTCAGCTGAAAAAAGATAACAGCTCGTTACGCGAACAAATCCTTAGCCAGGAATCGTCCGATGGTCTGCGTGGCCAATGTGATGCCATTCGCAAGCTGCATGAAACTATAAAATTACTCGGCAATTCGGACAGCACCGTACTCATCTCCGGCGAATCAGGCAGTGGCAAAGAAGTACTGGCCAAAGCGTTGCACAAAACAGGCACCCGCTCCGGCAAGCCTCTCGTCTCCATCAACTGTGGTGCCATCCCTGAAGAATTGCTCGAATCCGAATTGTTCGGCCATGTTAAAGGCGCATTCACCGGCGCCATCCGCTCACGCCCCGGTCGCTTTGAAATCGCCCACGGTGGCACTATTTTTCTCGATGAAATCGGTGACATGAGTCCCAAGCTGCAAGTCAAACTCCTGCGCGTCTTACAAGAGCGCTGTTTTGAACCGGTTGGCAGCCAGCAAAGCATCTCGATCGATGTACGTGTGATCGCCGCCACCCACCGTGATTTGGAAAAAGAAATTGAAGCCGGACGTTTCCGTGAAGATTTGTATTACCGCCTCAATGTTATCCCGCTCACTCTGGCGCCGCTACGCGAACGCGGCGATGATGTTATTCTACTGGCAGAACATTTCATGCAACGCTTTAACAAAAGTAAAGATGCCAAGATTATTGGCATTTCTGATGATGCCAGGCGCGCGATGCTGGCTTACACATGGCCGGGCAATGTGCGCGAACTGCAAAATCTAATCGAGCGCGTCACCACCTTGAAACGTGAGGGCATGATGGAGCTCGAAGATCTACCGAGCCGCATGATCAGCGACAAAGACCGTGTGCTGCAAAGTTTTCAGATGGATGTCAAAACTGCCACCAGCATTGATTTAAAAGCCACTGTGGATGAATTTGAAAGTCATTTGATCCTGTCTGCCCTGCAGCGTTTTGATTGGAACAAAAACCGCGCCGCCAATTTTTTGGCGATGAATCGCACCACACTGGTCGAAAAAATCAAAAAGAAAGGCCTGCAACCCACCGCATAAAAGCTGGTCGCCAGACAAAGCACAACACGTTTTTAACGCGGGGAGCACAAGGGCGCAAAGGAAAAACCCGGCCAGTTGCTTAGCCCTACACATCCCCCCCCTGCGTGTACTCCGCGTCTCCGCCTGCTCTGCGGTGAATGAATCAGTTCTGACTCAATCATGATTCAATCAATCAAAGCGCCCACACTAGAGAATATCAAACAGCGCACATAATCCGGCATGAATCTTGCAAATACTCGACCATGTTGCGTGTTTTTTTCACCCTTACTGTACTGCTATCGAGCTTTTCGTATGCTACTATCAGTCAAGCCAGTGACGCATCCTTGGCTGCGCAAACCTATTTAAACAGCGGCAATCCCGACCAGAGCATCAAAACAGCCCAACGCGCACTGAAAAACGCCAACCTGGCTCCAGCCGAACGACTGACCCTATTGAGTCTGATCGCCAATGCACAAATTATGATCGCCACTCATCAGCGATTTGAACATGTCAGCACAGCCATCGAGGCCATTAACGTGGTGCTGCAAGAGTTTCCAGAAAACGCTCAATCGGCTGAATTTCGCTGGCAACTGGCCTGGATGCGCTGGAAGGCTGGCGATCAAAAGCAAGCCATTTCAGCAGCCCGTGACATCATCACCCAGGATCAGCAGGCGGCTAATCTACGCAGAGCCTGGTTATTGATGGCTCGCATTCATATTCAACTGGGTAATTTTTCCTATGCCCGCAGTGATTTATTGCAATATGGTTTGCATGTTGAAAGCGGCAGCCACGATCAAGCTACAGGCATGGCCTGGATGGCGATCATCGATGTGGGTGAAAAGCGTGCAACGATTGCCTTCAAAAGCCTCAGCATGGTGTATCAGAAATGGCCGGACATTTTAACCCGCGATCCGGAGTTATTCGCCGCCTACATTCAACTGATGCATCAATACGGCAGCCAGAGCAACACCCTGAAACTCAGCAAAATATTTATCGGTCAGTACATTCAAACGCCCTACGCCCCCCCTGTTCGGCTGATTCATGCCGATATTCAGGCAGGGGAAAATAAAACCATCGACGATGCCATCAAAGAGTACGGCATTTTAGCCGACAAGCAGGCTGAAACCAGTGTTGGTCGCCAGGCATTCATGCGCAAGATGATGCTTGAGCACAGGCAGGAATCCGAACGCGACAAACTGATTCCGGTGATGATCGCATTGAAAAAAATTGCCTCCAACAATCAACTCTCGGTGATTGAAGATGAGGCCATGCTCGATCTGGCTCGTTTGTGGGTGCGCTTGCAACAAAATGACGGTGATGGTGGCGCAAAAAACACCAAAACCAAGACCAACAACGCCAAAGCCCCTGCCCTGCAAGCCTATGCACATGCAGCCACCTCATTGAATAAAAAAATTACCCAGGCTGCTACCAACGAAGGTCAGGTATGGATGAAAAAAAGTATTCAACAGGCGCTAACTCAACAGCAATGGGTCAAAGCCGTTAGTCTGTGGCGACAATTCCCACAGCTGCGCCCTGCTACGCGTCAATCCCAAGCGCTACAGCTCGGCATCGCCCATGCCATGCGCATGTTAATGTTATTTGACGCATCCGAAGATATTTTACAAGCTTTATACAAGGAAAATAAATTCAGTATCCGAGGCGAACGTACGATGCTGGAGCTGGCCAAGGTGTGGATGGATCGCCAGGATAAATCAGCGGTTAAAAATATCATGCGCTGGCTTAACCGTCATGAATTCAGCATGTATCGGCCAGAAATGCTACTTATTGCTGCACGCATCCAGTTAAATCAAAGCCACGCAGAACAAGCCAAGCAAACCCTCTCATCCATACGCCCCGGCGACATGACCGATGAATCACGGGCATCGTTCTGGCACACCAAGGCGAGCGTTTCAGAAGCCTTGGCAGAGTGGCACAGTGCGGCGCGAGCATGGGGCAAGTATCGCAACAGCAAGGGAGCCGACTCCGACTTGGGTTTACGCAATCAAGCCAAGGCTTATTTTACCGCCCGTGAATTTTCCCAAGCCTTGAAATTGTACCAGAAAATACCCGATGACAAACGCGGTGCAGCATGGCAATACCATGTGGGTCTATGTCAACTGCGCACAGGGGAAATAAAGCAAGGTACAGAACGCTTGCAAACATTAGCCGCCGCAACCGATGGCGGCCGATTTACATCGCTGGCAAAACTAGCCCTGGCCGATAAACAAGCCGCCATCTTATTAGAGGAAACACCATGAGTTTATCCAATATCAACATGATCGGCTTTCCCACCCATGACGAATCGGAGTTGCGTGTGCAGCTCGGAAAATTGCTACCCAAGACCTATATCGAGGCACAGCCAGTGGAATCGAGTCACAGCGATTTCAATGCCGATGCACTTATTTTCATCTGGGATAGCGTCACCTCACCATCGCTGGTGCGTCGCCTGTTTGAAAGTAACCCACAAGCTAATATTGTCATCATCACCGATAACGGCGATAGCGAGCGTGGTGGTGACTTGATGCATTTGGGTGCGATGGATTACCGTTTCATGCCGGTACCCAACGAGGTATTGGAAATCTACATTCGCAAAAGCGGCCATCAGATTGCCTTGTCCCAGCAAGCCGACAAGCAAAAAGTGAAAGCCCGCAATCAACAGGATATTTTTGTTACCGAAGACCTTGAAACGCGTCGTTTGCTTGATCGGGTTGCCCTGATTGCACCAAGCCAGGCCTCCGTGCTGGTGGTCGGTGAATCCGGCACCGGTAAAGAGCGTTTATCGCGTTATGTGCATGCCTGCTCCAATCGCGAAAACAAAAATTTCATTGCCATCAATTGCGCCGCGATTCCAGAAGGAGTGTTGGAAGCAGAATTATTCGGCCACGAAAAAGGCGCGTTTACCGGTGCTACGTCAGCTCGACCCGGCAAGTTTGAACTGGCGCACGAAGGCACGTTGCTACTCGATGAAATCACCGAAATGCCGGTGCATCTGCAAGCCAAGCTATTGCGTGTGTTGCAAGAAGGCGAAGTCGATCGCCTTGGCGGCAGCAAACCGGTCAAGATTGATGTGCGCATCATCGCCACCAGCAACCGTGATATCGCCAAAGCCGTGCAGGAAGGCTCATTCCGGCAAGATTTGTATTACCGGCTCAATGTTGTGTGCATTCAATTGCCTCCGTTGCGCCAGCGTAGTTCGGATGTACATCCTCTGGCACTGCATTTTTTACAACGTTTTTCGGAAATGTATGGCAGAGCGGCTCCCAAGCTGTCATCGCAAGCCATCAATCAATTGCATTCCTATCCATGGCCGGGCAATGCCCGTGAATTGGAGAACTGCATGCACCGCGCCTTTTTGATGGCTGTGGATGATATCATCCGGCCAGAACATTTATGCCTCGATGCAGCCACCGCTCCGGGCATACCGGATGAACAGAACGATGCGGTGCAAGCCGGTGTATCCATCCGCGACATGGAACGCACCTTGATCGAAAAAACCCTCGTCCATGTGCAGGGAAACCGCACAGAAGCAGCGCAATTGCTCGGCATTAGCATTCGCACCCTGCGCAATAAACTGCACACCTACGATTCTGGCATGGCATTTGCTGGTTAGCTTTTAGGAGATGGCACAAAATTGACGATTTCCAATCGCCTGCCTCTCCACTAACCAACACAAGCACCAGCGAAGCAACGCCGGCGGGGAGTAAATCATGGATATGTTAGGCAGCGGTTTTCAACGTCTAAAAGCGACTATTGTAGCACGCGAACACCTGCAGAGTGCCATCACCAGCAATATCGCCAATGCAGACACACCCAATTATCGTGCTGATAAACGCGGTTTCGCCCAGTTTTTATCCGAACAACAATCAAGCAGCGGCACAGCAAAAATGATGACCACCAATCGCAAACATATTTCCGATAGCAGTTCGACACGCTTATCCGGTGATTTTTTCCAATCGGCACAATCACGCAAAATGGATGGCAATGGCGTGGATGTGCAAACTGAAATGGCGCGCATGTCCGAGAATCAACTCATGCATGAGCTGTCCATGAAGTTGATCAAAGGTAAGCTCACCGGCCTGATGAACGCCATCAAGGAAGGTAGATAATGCCCAATGATCTTTTATCATCCATGAGCATCAGTGCCGCCGGCATGTCGGCTCAACGTACTCGCATGGACATCGTAGCGGAAAATATTGCCAATGCTGAATCCACCCGCACCAAAAATGGTGGTCCCTATCGGCGCAGACAGGTCGTCTTTCAGGCCATCGCGCCAGAGCAAAAGTTTTCAAATATCTTCAACAGTGCGTTTCAATCCAATGCACAACAGTCCGTCAAAGCGGCATATATAGCGCAGGATAACAAGCCATTTCGTGAGGTTTACGATCCCTCCCACCCCGATGCCAATGCTCAGGGACTGGTCAAAATGCCCAATGTTAATCCGGTTGAAGAAATGGTGGATATGAATGCCGCCTCACGCAGCTTTGAAGCCAACGTCACCACACTTGAAGCATCCAAACGCATGTTTCTAAAATCACTCGAATTACTTCGATAGGAGCCCAATATGAATATTCATGGATATCAATCCCCATCCGGCATCTCCACACCACAAAAGAGCATGCAGGACGTGGGCAAAGCTGCCACTGGCGGCGAAAATTTTGCCACACTGTTGCAGGCCTATACCCAGCAGGTCAATCACGATTCCAAAGCTGCCGGCAAAGCCGCCGTAGCACTGGCATCGGGTGTCGATACCGGCAAAGGCACAGCAGAAACTCTGCTGGCCATCAAACAGGCCGGTTTATCCTTCCAGATGATGATCGGCGTACGCAACAAACTGGTTGATGCCTACCGTGAAGTCATCCGTATGCAGGTATAGCAGCTTCAGTACGCCGCCCCCCCATCCTCCACCGCCCCTCCTCACCCAACAAAGGTAACCCACCATGGCTGATGCATTAACACCCCATAATCAAAACACAATGAACCCGACACTGATTGAGGCCGGTGCTCAGGATGCCGGCCAGGGCGCAGCAGCATCCACCATCCAGGTACCACAGATGCTCGCCAAATACAGAAAAATCATGTTATTCAGTGCCGCCAGTCTGATGCTGATTGGCTTCATCAGCCTGGTGTTGTGGTCGTCGGAAAAACCTTATCGCTCGGTGTATGCCGGCATGGCAGAAAAAGATGCCGCTTCTGTCGTTGAACTGTTGCAAAAAGAACATATCCCCTACCGTTTGGAAGGTGGTGGCACAGTGATGGTGCCGGAAGATCAGGTCTATCAAGTACGTTTAAAGCTGGCCGGCCAAGGTGTGACACCGTCCGGAAATACCGGATTTGAAATTTTCGATCAAAGCAATGAATTCGGACTCAGTGATTTCACCCGCAAAATCAACCTGCAACGCGCCCTGCAAGGCGAGCTGGCGCGCACCATTGAAATCATGCCACAGGTCAATGCGGCCCGTATCCATTTGGTCTTGCCCAAAGAGTCCGCCTTTGCCGCCCGCGACCGCAAAGCCACCGCTTCAGTCATGTTGCAACTGACAGGCAACCAACGCCTGCCAAAAAAATCAGTTATTGCCATTCAAAATCTGGTGGCGGCCAGTATTCCTGATCTGGATCAAGGCAATGTGACCATTGTCGATGCTTCCGGCAGCTTGCTTTCCAGCAACGAAAAAGAAGCTCCGATGTCCGAAGGCCAAACCATGCAGGAATACCAAAGCAAACTGGAACAACGCATGGAACAGCGCATCACAGGCATGCTGGAGCAAATTGTCGGTGCAGGTCAGGCGGTGGTACGTGTATCGGCAGACATCAATCGCGAATTTATTGAACAGAACAGCACCCGTTACAATCCGGATGAGCAGGTTTTGCGCAGCCGTAAATCATCTTCAGAAGAACGCACATCCAACAACGGCACAGCCATGGGTGTGCCGGGGCTGGCCTCCAATACACCAGGAGCCAATCCACAGGTGACTCCGGATGGTTCCGTTGCCGCACCAAGCCAACCCAAGGATATCGCCAAACGATCCGAAGCGGTGGATAATTTTGAAATCAGCAGTACTCAGGAACATCGTGTGATCCCCTTTGGCAGCATCAATAAATTATCTGTCGCCACCATTGTTGGCGGTCATTACAAAGCCGATGATAAAGGTGAACAGGTCTTCACGGCTCGCAGCAAGGAAGAGCTGGCGAATATTCAGAACCTGATTGAGCGTGCGATGGGTTTTGATGAAGATCGTGGTGATTCGGTCAGCATCCAAAGCATGCCATTGATCAGTATCTCCAGTAGCATGGATAATCAAGGCCTTGATGCAGGTAGTAATCAAGCATTTTACATGCAAATTGCGCGTTACGGGCTCGCTGCTTTAGCCTTGTTGTTGTTGGCCTGGTTTGTATTGCGCCCACTGGCCGTGCGCATTCAGGAGTCGGCAGCCAGTGATGATGACCCGAACCAGCCCGGCGCAAACAATCCCAACTATTTGAATGAAGAAGCCGTTTCGCGCTTGGCCAATATGGAACAAGTCAAATACAACATCAACAAAGAACCGGATCGAGCTAATAAAGTATTGCGTGAATGGGTGGACCCAGCATGAAGACAGCCAAACAGCTTACCGGCGAAGATAAAGCTGCCATCTTACTCTTCGCCTTAGGCCCTGAAGCATCGGCTCCATTGATTCAGGGCATGGATGATCAGACATTAAAACGGCTCGGTGCGCGCATGGCCGATTTGGGTAAAATCGAAGCTGAGGTACTCAATGCTGTCACCGATGAATACCTGGAAATGCATCGCTCCGAAGATCCGTTGATGCGCTCGAGCATAAAGGATGTGGTATCGCTGTTCAAGTATGCCATCGAAAATGACCGTGCTGATCGCTTATTAACCGAAATCAGCGCCCCCAAGACTTTAACCATCTGGAACAAGTTATCGCGCTTAAAACCGGACATGATCGCCAAATCGATTACCGATGAACACCCGCAAACCGTTGCGTTAATTTTAGGCCACATTGATTCCGGTGTAGCGAGCCGCGTGATCGCACTGTTGCCCGAAGACATGCAACTTTCGGTGGTGATGCGCATGTCCAAAATCGAATCGGTGCCCAGAGAACTGGTGCGCGATATCGAAGAGACACTGGAAAAAGAACTGGCCGACATGCAAGGCGACTCGGGCATCAGCTTCGATGGTATGGTCAGCGTGGTCGATATTCTCAAAGGCCTGGAAAAAGAAGTGGCACGCCCCATTCTCGATCAATTGCGAGATAAAGATGAAGGCCTGTTTGCACAAGTGGATCGCCTGCTACTGGTGTTTGAAGATCTGATTGCGCTATCGGATCGCGACATTCAAACCATCCTCAAACACATTTCATCCGATGATCTGGTTAAAGCCATGAAGGGTGGTTCGGATGAGGTTGGAGACCGCTTCTTTGACAATATGTCGCAACGTGCAGCGGAGATTATGCGCGAAGATATGGGCGTGATGGGACCGATGAAATTGGCTGATGTCGAAGATGCGCAACAGATTGTACTCAAAATCATTCGCAAACTCGATGATGATGGAGCCATTACCCTGAGCAGCACCGATGATATGGTCTGATGAACACATCGACACCGAGTACACTTACGCCGATCACCTTTCCTGAAGATCCTCATTCGGATAACCATGCTCCCAAACAGGCCAGTGCATTTCCCTACACACCGATTGATGAAGCGCCTGTGGCACACATCAGCAGCAATACCAATCGCATGCAGCAATTGGAGACTATGCTCAAAGAAGTGCAAGGGCGTGCTGAAATTGTTGAAAAAGAAGCCTATGACAAAGCTTATCTGGCCGGTGAAAAGGCTGGCATGGTGCTGGGTCGAAAGCGCGGCGAACAGATTCTCGAATCGCTGCAAGAAACCCTGCAAGAAACAGAATCCGCCTTGAGCAGCATGCAGCAATCCTTTGCCGAAGCGGCCATTGATGTGGCCAAACATATCGCTGAAAGCATTATCGGTGATGTCATCGAAACCGACCCGGCCAGATTACTGGCTATCGCGCAACAGGCTGCAGCTCAATTATCAGAGACCACCGGCCTGCGTATCGCCGTATCTCCGGATGACTACTCCAGCTTCAAACGTCTGCTTGAAGATGACAGCATACTGCAATCCCTGCATCGTGATGCCAGTGTTGAAACGGGCACCTGTCGTATCATTTCAA
>CAYOTF010000107.1:0-9817 GCA_964406805.1 uncultured Zetaproteobacteria bacterium
GTCAGGGTGTCGCCTTCCTCCGGAATCAGGTGTCGCGTTCACCGGAATACGCAGACCTGCGCTGATCGTATCAATAAGCTGGAAAACATTCCCAATGCCTTCCTGGCAGACCGCTTATTGAACAAGATTTATGGGGGCAAGGTAAATAACAAGCAAATAAGAAATGTCAAATAAGAAGTGCCGAAATAAGAAGTGCCTGGTCTTGCTTCGCGCATAGCCTGCTTGGGCATAAACTGAGATGTGTTAAGGGTCTGTGTTAAGGGTCAGGCTTTTATAACTTTATATTGGACGAGCTGACTATTTGGGGCAAAGGGGACGCTACCCTTTTTCAATCTCAAGTGTCTGGTCTTGCTTCGCGCATAGTCTGCTTGGGCATAAACTGAGATGAAGGCAATAATCATTATCGCGGGATCAAATGGGGAGGAAAATCAGCTTTGTTCAGAGACTGAATAAACACCCTCCGGGTAATGCCCAGAGGGTGAGTTTATAGGGTGGTTACAAGCTCATCTGATGCAGCCATTTCTCTAGAAAGTGGATGTTAAATTCGCCTTTCTGGAAGCCGGGATTGGCCAATAGACGTTTATGTAATTCCTGGTTGGTGGTGACACCAAGGATGACCAGTTCATCGATTGCCCGTTGCATGCGACGAATGCATTTCTGACGATCTCTGGCATGGGTAATGATTTTGCCGATCATAGAATCATAATGCGGTGGTATTTTATAGCCGGTGTAAAGCTGTGAATCCACCCGCACACTGCGGCCACCGGGCGCATGATAGAGTGTCACAGTGCCTGGTGATGGAGTGAACTTGAATGGATCTTCAGCATTGATACGGCATTCAATGGCGTGACCTTTGATCTTGATGTTTTCCTGTTTGAAATCCAGAGGTTTACCAGCAGCGACACGGATTTGCCATTCAATTAAATCAACGCCGGTAATCCATTCGGTTACAGGATGTTCTACTTGAATCCGTGTGTTCATCTCCATGAAAAAGAAAGACTTATCTTCATGCATTAAAAATTCAATTGTGCCCGCTCCAACATAATTAACTGCTTTTGCCGCAGCGAGGCCGGCAGCACAAATCTTCTCGCGTGTTTCAGGATCGAGGAAAGGGCTCGGTGCTTCTTCGAGCACTTTCTGGTTGTTGCGTTGCATGGAGCATTCGCGTTCGAATAAATGCACGAGATTGCCGTGTGTGTCGCCCAATACTTGAACTTCGATATGGCGTGGTTCGACAAGAAACTTTTCAATGAATACCGTGTCATCACCGAATGCAAGACCAGCTTCAGTTTTGCACATCGAAAAAGCATTTGCTAAAGAGGCTTCAGAATGCACGACTTTCATGCCGCGTCCGCCACCACCAGCTGATGCCTTGATGATGATCGGAAATCCAGCTTGTTTAGCAATCGCTTTGGCTTCTTCGACTGTTTCCACAGCGCCTTCGGAGCCGGGTACCAACGGCACGCCAGCCAAAGCCATTTCTTTTTTGGCTGTAACTTTATAGTGCGCATGGATTGCGGTGAGGGGCCAATCCAGGTTAGACCGGACTCAATGACAATATCGGCAAATTCAGCATTTTCAGCCAGAAAACCAAAACCCGGATGAATGGCTTCAGCATCGGTTACTTCTGCTGCTGCCATTAAGGCTGCGATATTGAGATAGGATTGCGCACTTGCTGCCGGTCCAATGCAAATGGATTCATCGGCTAATCGAGTGTGCATCGAATCGCGGTCAGCTTCGGAATACACCGCTACGGATAGGATACCCATTTCTTTGCAGGCACGAATAATACGCACGGCAATTTCGCCACGGTTGGCGATGAGGATTTTATGAAACATAGCCATGTCGATTATCCTTGTGGCGTGATAACAAACATAGCTTGGCCGTATTCAAGCGGCGTGGCATTGGCTATCAGAATGGAATCCACGATGCCGTCGTATTCGGCTTCGATTTCGTTCATCATCTTCATTGCTTCGATGATGCATAAGGTATCACCCTTTTTAACTTTTTGACCTTCGCTGACAAAGTCATCGGCATCAGGGCTGGCAGCGGCATAGAAGGTGCCAACCATGGGTGAGGTGACTTGATGCTCTTCGTTTGCTGCGGCCTCTTCAACGGCTGGCGCAGCGCTGGCTGCTGGTGTTGCAGCAACGGCATATTCAGCCATCAGCGGTGCGGCCATCGCGACAGGGGCAACGGCGACAAGACGGGAAATGCGTACGGTTGATTCACCTTCGGTAATTTCAATTTCGGTGACATCCGAGCTTTGAACGAGTTTGATTAGTTTACGAATTTGAGAAATATCCATGTTGTCTCCTGTTGGTGCAATAGTGTTGTCGTTGTAATGAAGTTCAGTGTTTGTTGTTTTTCAGGTGTTCATTTATGCCGCGCAAGGCCAGTAAATATGATGTTGCTCCGAATCCTGCCACTACGCCGATGGCAGCATCGGCGAGCATGGATTTGTGTCGAAAGGCTTCGCGTTTGTGAATGTTGGACAAATGCACTTCCACAAATGGAATCTCAGAGGCGAGCATTGCATCACGCAAAGCAATGCTGGTGTGTGTGTAGGCGGCAGGGTTGATGACGATGCCATCGATTTGATCTGCTCCAGCTTGCTGAATGCGATCAACCAGCGCGCCTTCATGGTTGCTTTGGGCATGGCTGATTTCAATATTCAAATCCTTGCCCAGTTCAATAAGCTGTTGGTTAATGTCGGCCAAGGTCGCTGCGCCATAGTGGCCGGGCTCACGAGTGCCGAGTAAATTTAAGTTCGGGCCATGCAAAACAAGAATCTGTAGTTGTTTCATGCGCGATGCTCCAAGTCCCATTGGTATTGCAAGTCCAAGTATTCGGCATTATCCGGCTGTTGTTCAATTAACAAGGCGATCATTGCTTTGGCATCATCATATTCATGCTGTTCCCAAAGCAAACGAGCGATGGTAATCGAAGCCAGTGGTAGCGCCTCAATATCTGCATTTTGCAGTTGCAAGGCACGTCTGGCACTGCTTATGCCTGCGTCAATATGCCCCAGATGGCGCTGTGTTTTGGCCAATAGCTTCCATGCCTTGATTTCAACCGGAGCGAATTCAAGCAGTTCGTTTAGAATGCTTTCTGCCTGTGCCAGGTCACCTTGCCGGATTGCATGTCTGGCGGAATCCATGCCTTCAGCAACACCATGCCAGTTGCCTGGCGTGGTTTTTGAATGGCGTGAAACTTGAGTGATGTTGGGTGTGGAAGCACTTGCTGCTAGCATGTGGCTCAGACTACAAGATAGGCATGTAGGGTCAATCTGTCAGAACAGCAATTGATCGATTTATAGAAATATTGTGCGTGTTTTTGGCGTTTTGTAATCAAATAGTAATAAATAGTGATCAGTTGATGGGGATTTATGTCAGAAAATATTGATATCGAATTGAATGGCGAAACACGATCCGTGTCAGCGCTTAACTTGGCCGCTCTGGTTACAGAGCTGGGGCTTGAGCAACGCATGATTGCCATTGAACGCAATCTCGAAGTGGTGCCCAAGAGCCAATATGATGTGACAGAGCTGCACGCGGGTGATCGCATTGAGTTGGTTCACATGATCGGTGGTGGTTAGAAATTAAGAGTCTCTGCACAGAGTCGGTCAAGCTCTCCGGGGTTGAGATGGACACAATGCAGTAGCTTGTTTAATACAGCTTGTTGTTACTTGGCTGTGGTTTTTCTTTTACTCTGCGTTGCTCTGTGTACTCTGCGGTAGAAAAATAGTTATGATGAAAATGGGGATAAAGATGTCTGATGTTTTTAAGGTGGGAACGTATTCGTTTAACTCACGTTTGATTGTTGGTTCCGGAAAATATAAAGATTTTGAAACAACGAAACTGGCTACCGAAGCATCGGAAGCCGAGATGATTACGGTGGCTATTCGGCGCGTAAATATTACCGATCCGGGCAAAGAAAACCTGCTCGATTATATTGATCCGAAAAAATACACCATTTTACCCAATACTGCCGGCTGTTTTAATGCCGAAGATGCAGTGCGTACATTGCGTCTGGCACGTGAAGCCGGTGGCTGGGATCTGGTGAAGCTGGAAGTGCTCGGTGATACGGAAACCTTGTATCCGAATGTGGTGGAAACCATTAAAGCTGCCGAAACATTGGTGGCTGAAGATTTTCAGGTCATGGTCTATACCAATGATGATCCGATTGTAGCGCGACGTTTGGAAGAAGTGGGCTGTGTGGCTGTGATGCCATTGGGTAATCCGATTGGTTCGGGTCGCGGTCTGGCCAATCCGTTTAACATTCGGGTAATTAAACAGCGCGCCAATGTGCCGATTGTGGTTGATGCCGGTATCGGAACGGCTTCCGATGCGGCCAAAGCGATGGAGCTTGGTGCTGATGCTGTTTTAATCAATACCGCTATTGCTGAAGCTAAAGATGAATGTTTGATGGCAACGGCCATGCGTGATGCGGTCAGGGCAGGGCGTTCTGCCTTCTTGGCTGGTCGCATGCAGAAACGAGCCTTTGCCAATGCATCAAGCCCGACTGAGGGCTATATCTGGGATTAAGCACCCAGCTCACGAGTGATTATAATAATGCTGAGATAGGCAAATAAGACAGGGCTATATTATTTACTTCATCTGTGTTTATCTGCGTCCATCTGTGGCACAAAAGGAATTGAAATGACTGAATTGAAAAATGATTTATTTTTGCGTGCATGTTTACGACAAGATGTGGAACGCACACCGGTTTGGATGATGCGTCAGGCTGGCCGTTATCTGCCTGAATACCGTGCCACACGCGCTCGCGCCGGCGGTTTTTTGAATCTGTGCCGTTCACCGGAACTATGCTCGGAAGTAACACTGCAACCGATTGATATTCTCGATGCCGATGCGGCGATTCTGTTTTCTGATATTCTGGTCGTACCGGAAGCAATGGGCATGGAGTTGACCTTTGGTACTGGTGAAGGGCCAAAGTTCCCTGATCCGATCACCTGCCGCGCCGATGTGGAAAAACTGCCTGTATTGGATGATCCATCCAAAGAGCTGGGTTATGTCATGGATGCGGTGAGCACAATCCGGCGAGATTTGAATGGGCGTGTGCCCTTGATTGGTTTTGCAGGTAGCCCGTGGACATTGGCCACCTATATGGTTGAAGGAGGGGGCTCAAAAAACTTTTCCAAAGTCAAAGCGATGGCATTCAATGATCCGGATAGCATGCACTGCTTGCTGGAAAAGCTGGCCGATTCCGTGGCTGCCTATCTGAACGGACAAATTGCTAGCGGTGCGCAGGCTGTACAGATATTTGATACGTGGGGCGGCATTCTTAATACGCGTGATTACAACGAGTTCTCGCTGCAATACATGCAGCGCATTGTGCAGCAGCTGACGCGTGAACATGATGGCCGCAAGGTGCCGGTGATTTTGTATTCCAAGGGTGGTATGGGTTGGTTGGAAGCGATGGCTGATACTGGCTGTGATGTGCTGGGGCTCGATTGGTCGATTGATATTGATCAGGCCAAGGCGCGGGTCGGTAATCGGGTGGCGTTGCAGGGCAATATGGATCCGACCATGCTGTATGCCAAGCCTGAACGTATCCGTGCCGAGGTGAACGATATTCTAGCCAAGTTCGGTCATGGTAATGGTCATGTATTTAATCTCGGCCACGGTATCACCCCTGATGTGCCACCGGAACACGCCATTGAATTCTTCAAGGCTGTGCGTGAAGAGTCGGTTCAGTATCACAAATAATTATAATTATTTGTGGAAGACGGATGCTTTTATAGGGGCTGCTCGGATGAGCAGCCCTTTGTTTTTGTGATCAGCCTCAGGGGGTAGTGATGAGTGAAGAAACATTGGATTGGGAAGAATTATATAAACAAGGCGATACAGGTTGGGATCGTGGTGGTGCAAGCCCGGCCTTGATGCGATGGCTGGATGATGAGGCGCTTGGAGCAGGCTCAACAGTATTGATCCCCGGCTGTGGTTACGGCCATGAAGTGCTTGAACTGGCTGCGCGTGGTTTTGCAGTTACAGGCTTGGACATCGCCCCTTCAGCAGTCGCCGCCTTGAATCACTCTTTGAATCATTCTTTGAATCATTCCTTGAGTGGGGCATCGGGTTCATCATCGAGCCGGAGCCTGTGTACAGATCTGTTTGACTACGAAGCACCCGACCCCTTTGATATTATTTATGAGCAAACGTGTTTGTGCACACTGAGTATGCAGCAGCGTATTGATTATGAACAATGCCTGCACGGCTGGCTAAAAAAGGATGGCGTGTTGTTGCTCTTACTGATGCAAACCGGTGAGCCGGGAGGGCCGCCATTTCATTGCGACCTGATGCAAATGCGTCAGTTGTTTGATGATTCACGTTGGTTGTGGCCTGCAGAGCCTCCTTTATTTATTCCACGTCCAAAGGGTGCGCGTTTTGAACTGGGTTTTATCTTGCATCGAAAATGATACTCATCATGAAGATGGCTGTTAACGGATATGTAAGAGCAATAGATGTGAGGCTGAAAATTGATTTCCCATCTTCATTATGAGCTACACGATAACATCGAACAGCCGGCTTTGTTGTTTGCCCAATCGGGACGTTTGCCGGCATAGGTTTCACATTCGATTTGCTCATCGTATGGGCGTTGTAACAATGCATGCAGACGGTGGATTTCGCTGTAATCACCGGCTTCGGCCTGATCAATGGCGAGCTGAGCCAGATAGTTTCGGAATACATATTTGGGGTTGATACGGTTCATGGTTGCTTTGCGTTCCGCGTTGCTTTTGCCATCGCTCTGCAGGCGCTGGATATAAGAGCGTAACCAGTCGGTAATTTGTCGTTGTACACTATCTGTTAAATCCCCGGTGTTATAATATGCATCAAGTATAGGTTGTATCAGTTCAGTATTGCTTGCTTTTTCAAGGTCTTGTGCCGCATCGATATTGGCAAGCTTGCGGTAGAATATAGTCATGTCTGTTTCGCTAAGACTGAGAATGTTCTCTAACGTATCAATCAGTGCATGATCACGTTGTGGCTCGAATGACTGCAAGCCCAGCTTGTCGCCCATCATCTTTTGCCACAGTGTTTTGTAATAGCTCGAATAATAATTCAGTGCCTGCTGCAAGGCTTCTATATCGTCGATCAAGGGCAGGATGGCTTCAGCCAAACGAGCCAAGTTCCAGCCGGCAATGGCCGGCTGCTGGCCATAACAATAACGCTGCATTTGGCTATCCGTTGTGTTCGGAGTCCAGTCGGGATCAAACCCTTCCAGCCAGCCGTAGGGGCCATAATCGATTGTTAAACCGAGTACCGACATATTATCGGTGTTCATGACCCCATGCACAAAGCCGACACGCATCCAGTGTACCATCAGTTCGGCAGTGGATTTGCATACTGTTTCAAACCATTGCACATAAATGGATTTGCACGGCTCGCCCAAATGGGGGAAATCGGTAGTAATGGTATGATCCAATAAGGCTTTCAAGGTGGTTGTATCACCGCGTGAAGCAAAGATTTGAAAGTTGCCAAAGCGGGTGAACGAAGGAGCTGTACGACAGACAATGGCACCGGGTTCTAAAGCAGCATGCCCATCATAAAACATGTCACGCATGACCATCTCACCGGTTAATACAAGGCTTAAAGCGCGGGTGGTGGGTACGCCGAGATGATACATGGCTTCGGAGCATAAAAACTCACGCAGCGATGAGCGCAATACAGCCAGACCATCGGCGCTGCGCGAGTAGGGGGTAAGGCCAGACCCTTTGAGTTGTAACATCCAGCGTTCGTTATCGGCATTGATTAACTCACCCAGATTGATGGCACGGCCATCACCAAGTTGACCAGCCCAGTTGCCGAACTGATGGCCGCCGTAACAGCTCGCATACGGATCCATACCTGCTAAAATAGTATTGCCGGAAACGATTTGTAGAAACGCATTTGATTGGCATGTTTCTGCTGCAATACCGAGTTGATTGGCGACATCGGGGGCATACATGATTAATGAGGGATGCGAAACCGGAGTAGGATTCACACGGGAATAGCAGGCAGAAAATACCTGACGGGGTTGTTTGCCATGCTTGTCGGGATCGGCGGGTAATAAGCGGGTAAAACGATTGTCGAAATGCAATGCTTCCAGTGGCGCTGATTGTTTTTCATTCATGCAGCCAAGCGTGAATCAATATGTTAATTTCTTCTACCCTTATGCATGTAATGGTTTAGATCCCTAGATTCTTGGATCTGATGCGGTGAGTTGGGCAGGCCGGTTAGTAGATCATGATTGATCCTGTTCGTCTTCAGCAATCACCTGTTGCCGTAGCTTGCGTTGTTGTGTCTTTGTTGGGGCAATACGGCTGGCATTTTTTGCTTTGCGCCGTTTTTCTGCAAATGATGTTTGTTTTTTATGATGGCGGGATTCGTTCTGAATTTTTAAATAATTTTTATAATGTTCGCTATCAAGTGTGTGATCAGCCAATGCTGCTAAGATGGCACAATTAGGCTCGCTATTATGGCTGCAATTGCTGAATCTACAGGATTGGGCAAGTTGCAAAATATCAGCAAAACTGACTTCAATGCCCTTCTTAATCTCGGCAACGGCCAGTTCACGCATGCCGGGCATATCAATCAGCATCGCACCTTGTTTGAGCATCATCAGGTGACGGCGTACGCTGGTGTGTTTGCCTTGCCCTGAATCACTCACCGTTTGTGTTTTAAAAGTATCCTTGCCGAGAAGCTGATTCATGAGCGTGCTTTTTCCGACTCCGGATGAACCAAGCAGGCAGTAGGTCTTTTTCGGCTGTATGAATTGCCACAATAGATTCAGGCCATCGCCAGTGATATTGCTAATCGCCAGAATTTTAATGTGAATATCCGCTTTCCGAATATCATCAATCAATTGTTTTAATGCTTCCGGGCTGATTAAATCGGTCTTGGTGAATAATAATACCGGCTCAATATGTGCTTCATGAATCATGACCAGGAACCGTTCAAGTTTGCGCACATTAAAATCGTAATCGCAGGACATGACAATGAACGTAGCATCGATATTGGATGCCAGCATTTGGAACTCTTCATTGTAACCCACGGTTTTACGTTTTAGCAGCGTTTTCCTGGGTAAGATGCTGTGAATGCTGGCAATATTTCCACGCTCAGCCTGATGATCTCCGTAATTGTGCCGCTCGAGGCATACCCAATCGCCGACACAGGGGAATTTGGCAGCGGATTCTGCCGCGTAGAAAAAGCTTCCCAGCAATTCAGCAGAAAATTCAGCATCACCATCATGAACCAAAATACGGCCCCGATCGATTGCGACCACACGCGCAATGCTTTGCTCTGAGCCGCACAGCTCCTCTACATGATGTTCAAACCAGCTATCTAAACCAAGTTCACTCAAGCCCATTGATATTCATTCCTCTGCGGTGAATGCTAATCATTATTGCGCTGCAGGGACACTGTGCACGATTCGGGTCAAATATATGCTCGCCCAAGAATAATTGTACGATAAAAAAACGCCATGATTTTTATAGTGTCGAAAATGCCACTCAGACGATGCTTTACCTTCCACATCAATGAATTCACGTTTCAGAACTATTTTATAACGCTGCATGGATTGAAACTCCATTGAAAACTGTGTTGCAACAAGCTTGGATTCATCATTCAGTCGTCTAAAAGGTGTGATACAACTGTCAAATCCACCTCACCTTCCAATTACTTCTTTTTAATAGTTTGATAAGATCAAATACTACACCCTCAGATGCTTCTTTCATTTTACCTAGTGCATTTTCAGATGAAGACCTCATCGGCCAATGATTATTACCTAGATCCTGCAAGTGCTCGCACACACATAG
>CAYOTF010000108.1:0-9711 GCA_964406805.1 uncultured Zetaproteobacteria bacterium
TTCTTCATTGGCAGGTTCTAGAAAAGGACCTTTGCAGCCGCTGCGTAGATATTTGATGGTGAAATCGCCATCAACAATGGCCACGACGATTTTGCCGATATTGGGATTGATGTTGCGTTCAACAATGAGAAAGTCACCAGCATGAATGCCAGCCTGAATCATGGATTCACCGCGCACTTCAACCAGCACAGTGCTGGATGGATTTTCAACCAGATAGTCATCAATGGTGATTGCGTCACCCAATGCTTCGGTGGCTGGACTGGCAAAACCTGCCGGAGCAACGCCTACATGTGGACGCGCAAAAAACATATTGGCTGGAGATAAACGCCCACCCGGTGCTTTGCTGATGTAACCGGCAAAAATCATACGATCAACAAATTTGACCGCCCCTTGTTTGCTGACACCAACCAGTGCAGCAATCTCCGCATAAGACGGGATAAGCCGGTGCAGGGCGTAATAGTCCTGCAATCGGCCGAGATAGAAAGGATCTTTATTTACCATGCACGCAGTATGGTGTACGTTCGTACACTATGCAAGTCCGATGCGATGGCTAGTGATAAATCCGGTTATTTTGGATCTGAGAGCGGTGCATAAATCGCCATTCTGTGAATTACATGTTTTGAGCGATAAAACTATATTTATAGCTCAATAATAGATTGATTTATGAGTTATAAGAGTGCACGTTATGCCTCATGATTTGGAATTGGCAGAAAAAAGAGTGGCCTGAGTTTTGTTATGACGAGGCTCAACTACACGCTCATGAAAACGTATTCTTGCTTGAGTCGGGCAAGCTACTGGGTGCTTACGCTCATTTTGATAAGGATGATAAAGCTGAATTAACCATTGAGTTAATCAGCCATGAAGCATGCAAAAGCTCAGAGATTGAAGGCGAGTTTTTAAATCGCGATAGCCTACAATCCTCTATTCGTCGTCACTTTGGTTTGCCAACAGATAAGCAAAGGGTTCCACCTGCCGAACAGGGCATGGGTGATATGATGCTTGATTTGTATCATCATTTTGAGCAACCGCTAACGCATCAAAGCATGTTTGATTGGCATGAAAAGCTGATGATGGGGCGTAGAGATTTACATGATGTTGCTTGTTATCGTACCGATATTGAACCCATGCAGGTGGTCTCTGGTTATATTCACAATCCCAAGGTTTATTTTGAAGCGCCGCCTGCATCCACATTGCAGGATGAAATGACGGCATTTGTGGATTGGTTTAACCGAACAGCACCGAATGCTTCTCATCCATTGCCAGCTTTAATGCGGGCAGGTTTGGCACACTTTTATTTTGTAACCATCCACCCTTTTGAAGATGGCAATGGTCGTATTGCAAGGGCATTAAGCGGCAAAGTGCTCGCGCAAAGCTTGGGTCAGCCCACGCTGATTGCATTAAGCCATGTGATTGAGAAGCATAAGAAAGATTATTATGCTCAACTGAATAAACATAACCACACACTAAATATCACAGCCTGGCTAAGTTATTTCGCAGAGGCATCCCTTCAAGCCGTTGCTTATTCACAAGGCCTGATTGATTTTCTGATTGGCAAAGCAAGGCTTTATGATCGTGTGCGTGGGCAACTGAATGGCAGGCAGGAAAAGGCATTGGCAAGAATGTTTCAAGAAGGTCTGGAAGGCTTTAAGGGTGGTTTGTCAGCCGAGAATTATATCAAGATTACAGGCGCATCGCGGGCAACTGCCACAAGGGATTTGCAGAAGCTGTTAGAGCTTGGTGCATTAAAACGTACAGGCATGCTAAAAAGCACACGCTATTGGTTGAATGTGTGAGCCTTGTTTGTTGCGGGGGACATATCACTGTAAATCGGAAGTATCAGTTCAGATCTGCAAAGATGTATTAAAGAGAGAAAAGATATTTATATTATTGCATTGAGTAAAATTACCTTGTCTATTGAGTAATTTGTAAATTAACAAACGATAACAGGTGTTACCGCTTGTTTGAGATTGATAACGCAGCCGTTTGGTGGCGTGAAAGATATGAAACTTGCTGAATTACGTGCGGCTTGCCGCCTTAAAGATGGTTCAGAATTTGTTTTTTACGTGCGCTTTGTTTTTCATAATGAATAGCAAAACGAAACAGCTACTGGCACCTAACCCATTGCCGAATGATTTCAGGTTGAACGAATAAGGAATTTTATAGCCATTGATGAGTTACGTGACAAATCTACTGTGGTATCAAGCAAGCAGTTTTAAGATTATACATAATCTACATTAAATCAGGAATAGGAATTACCACCAACATCCAGAGGACATCAAAAAAGTAAGGCTCAAGGTTATGTTAGAAATGCCGACAGGCATTTATGGGTGTTGAAGCCATCATTTTGGCAAGGAATTCAAAAAAGCTATTTTTGTATCACACCCTGCTGTTTCGCTTTGCGAAAACTGACCCCATATCTTCTCCAAATAGGCAAAAAAACCTTTAAATATAGGGAAAATAAGTTATCCCACTTATTCAGAATATCATATTGGAAGAAATCGTCCTCTGGTTTTAGATCCTGTAAATTTGCTAATGCATCGTTTCTAATTTAATCTTCCGTTGGAAGGGACGGTTAGCAAATAATGCTAAACACAATAGCTTGCTTCTATTTACTTAGGGAGAGTAATAAATATTTTTGAAACATTGTTATTCATCGGAGAAATTCAAGCTTCTACCCCTGTGGAAAAGCAGAAAACTTTTGCAAGGTAAGGTTGTTTATGGTTTCTGAATCCGATACACGAGCCAACTTTATTGACCCCGCTTTAGTCTCATCTGGATGGATGAGCCACCAGATTATTCGAGAATATTATTTTACCGATGGGCGTAAATTAGCTGGAAATCAACGCGGTAGCCGCTGCTTTGTTGATTATCTCCTGCATACCGAGAATCAACACCTCGCTATCATTGAAGCCAAGAAACAGTCAGCACATCCGACACAAGGGCTGCAGCAGGCGATGGATTATGCGCAGAAGCTGGGTGTTCGTTTTGTTTATTCTACCAATGGCGAGAAGATTTATGAGTTCGATCTTGAATCTGGCAAAGGTGAATATATTAAAGACTATCCAAGCTCAGATGCACTGTTAGCCCGATATGCTGGTCAAACCAATGATTTGGGTCGGAAGCTGCGAAACATCCCCTTTCACCTTGAGGCAGGTATGCAGCCGCGTTATTATCAAGAGCTTGCCGTGCATGCTGCGACAGATGCAATTGGCAATGGCACAGAACGCATCTTGCTAACATTGGCAACAGGTACAGGTAAGACCTTTATCGCATTCCAAATTGTTCATAAACTGTTTCAAGCGCGATGGAATCGTCATGAGGCTGGAAAGCGCAGGCCACGCATTCTGTTTCTGGCGGATCGAAATATACTTGCAGATCAGGCCATCAATACATTTAACCCTTATGAGAATGACTTAGTAAAAATAAATGGTGAAGAAATACGCAGCAGGAATGGTGTTGTGCCAACCAATGCACATATCTTTTTTGCTATTTATCAGGCGATTGCCGAGCGTGAAAATATCGGCGGTTATTATACGGAATACCCTGCGGATTTCTTTGATCTGATTGTTATTGATGAATGTCATCGTGGTGCTGCAAACAATGAAGGCTCATGGCGCGCTATTCTTGATCATTTTACATCAGCCATTCATCTTGGTTTGACTGCCACACCCAAGCGTGCGGATAATATTGATACTTATCATTATTTCGGTAAGCCTGTATATGAATATTCGCTGAAAGATGGCATCAATGATGGATTCCTTACCCCTTATCGGGTGAAGCGTATTCGTACCAATCTGGATGAGCTGGTGCTTACCGCTGATGATCAAATCATTAAGGGCGAAGCAACGCAGGATGTCTATGCAACAGATGATTATGATAAAAAGATTATTGCCGATGATCGCACGGAACTGGTTGCCAAAGCGATTTTGAATAATATCAACCCACTGGAAAAGACGATTGTGTTTTGCACCAACCAAAATCACGCTTTAACCATGCGCGATATGATCAATAAGCATAAGACAGTCACCGACCCCTGCTATTGTGTGCGTGTAACCAGTGATGAGGGTAAAGCAGGACGCGATTTGCTGGAACGCTTTCAGGATAACGACAGGGATATTCCCACCATCCTCACTTCATCACAAATGCTGACCACCGGTGTGGATGCTCGTAATGTACGCAATATTGTGTTGGATCGTGCTATTGCTTCCATGGTTGAGTTTAAACAGATTATTGGACGCGGAACGCGCGTGTTCGATGGTAAAGATTATTTTACTATTGTTGATTTTCGTGGTGCAAGCAACCGTTTTTATGATGAAGACTGGGATGGTGATCCTGTTGATTTTCCCGCCCATGAACCTGAGCCAAACCCTTATGGTGGAGACAAGCCAAAAGAAGATCCATCAGGTAGCACTGGTGGTGAAGATGAGCCCAAAGAAAAACTGACGGTGAAACTCAGCGCATCCCGTGAAATCAAAGTCATCGATGTAGAGATCCGCTATATTGATGAAACAGGCCGCCCACTGACAGCACAACAGTTTATTGAAAAATTGATGTCTAAATTACCTGGCTTATTTACTTCGGCAAAACAGCTCAGAGAAACCTGGTCTGACCCCGATCAGCGGGAGCAGTTAATTCAAAAACTTGCTCAAACAGGATTTGATGCCGAACAACTTGCCACCTTACGGCGTATGTTTGCTGCAGAAGCCTGTGATCTATTTGATCTACTGGCGTTCATTGCCTTTGAACAACCGATGGAAACCAGACGCAAGCGAGCTGAAGCCACCCGTCAAAATAAAGCATTCTTTGAACAGTTTGAAAAACAAGCCGCTCGTGATTTTTTGAATTTTGTATTGGGTCGCTATGAAGAAACAGGTATTTCAGAGCTTGCTCGGAATCGTATGCCCGCTCTGATTGAACTTTCAGGTTTGGGTACAACCCGTGATGCATCCCGTGCCTTTGGTGGTAGCCCTGTGAAAGTATTAACTGCATTTAAACAACTTCAGCATGAACTGTATCATTGCGCATAGTTGTTGTAGCAGAATGCTCACACCTTTGCATGGGCAGGAGTGAAAATGAAATCTATTTATAGTAAGCGTTTTGCTCGTGCCGTTGTGCTCACAAAGCATGCGCGAGAGCGTATGAGCGAACGTGGCGTTGATGAAAAAACCTTGCTAGATGTATTGGAATCAGGTGAATGCAAGTACAAAGATGATTGCCGGTTATGGGTGTTTAAAGAGATACTTGGACGAGAGGATAATCTCGTGTGTGCTGCGATTGTTCTGGAAGAGTACCTGATTGTAAAAACAGTAATGATCCGATGGGAGTTGGCGTAATGAAAATAAGTTATGATGAAAAAGAAGATATTTTATTTATTCGTTTCAGTGATGAGCGTGTCATCAAGGATATTTCGTATGGCTGGAATGTGACTGCTGGCATGACAGAACACGGGCTTGGTCAAATTACTGTTTTGGATGCGGAAAAAGATGGCGTATTGCCACTCGAAGCACCGGAATCACTGTTGAAACTGCACGCCTGAAGTGATCATTGCACAGCTAATTATTAGCCACCGATGAACACAGATACACACAGATGAAAGGCATGATAGTGGTTCATCCGTGTTCATCTGCGTCTATCTGTGGCTAAAAAGGTTTATGAAATATTATTGATGGAGTCATTCTAACAGCTATGTCACTACAACAAAAAATTGATCGAATTACCGATATTCTACGCCGTGATGATGGTATATCCGGTGCGATGCATTACACCGAGCAGACTTCATGGATTCTGTTTCTCAAGTTTCTCGATGATTACGAAGCGGAAAAGGCCGATGACGCGATTCTTTCAGGTATTGATTATGCGCCCGTACTGGATGAAGAACATCGCTGGACGAACTGGGCTTGCCCGAAAACTGCTGATGGCAAGCTGGATATTCAAAAAGCACGCACAGGCGATGATCTGCGCGATTATGTGAATGATCAGCTCTTTCCCTATCTGAAATCCTTTCGTACCAGTGCTCAGAATGATCCGCAATCCTTCGCTTATAAAATCGGCGCGACTTTTGAATATCTGGATAACAAAATTGCTTCCGGCCACACCTTGCGCGAGGTGGTGGATATTATTGATAGCCTTAACTTCCAATCCGAGAGCGAGCTATTTGAGCTTTCACAAGTCTATGAGGGATTATTGCAGAACATGGGTGATGCGGGTGGTTATGCGGGTGAATTTTATACACCGCGTGCGCTGGTTCGCAGCATTGTTAAAGTCATCAATCCGCAAGCAGGAGAGAGGGTTTACGATGCCGCTGCTGGTTCTTGCGGTTTTTTGATTGAATCCTTTGAACACCTGAAAGCAAACCGCCACAGCCTGACCACGGAACAGTGGGAGTTTATCCAGAAAGATACTTTTTTCGGTTTTGAGAAAACATCGCTTGCCTATGTGATGGGCATGATGAATATGATTTTGCACGGCATCGAATCGCCCAACCTCTACCGCCAGAACACGTTGTCGCAGAATATCCGCGACATTCAGGAAAAGGATCGTTACGACATCATCCTTGCCAATCCACCTTTCGGCGGCAAAGAAAAATCCCAAATCCAACAGAACTTCCCCATTCAGTGCAACGCCACCGAGTTGTTGTTTCTGCAACACTTTATGAAGTCACTCAAGACCGGCGGCAAGGCAGTCATCGTGGTGCCGGAAGGCGTGCTGTTCCAGACCAACAGCGCCTTCAAACAAGTGAAAGAAATGCTGTTAGAGGACTTCAACCTGCACACCATCCTCAGCCTGCCTGCGGGTGTGTTTCTGCCCTATTCGGGGGTGAAAACCAATGTACTGTTTTTCGAGCGCAGTGGCGGCACGACGGAAACATGGTTTTACGAATGTGAACCGGAGAAGAAACTGACCAAAAACAAACCGCTGACCGATGCGCACCTCACCGAGTTTGTGGAACTCTACGGCAAACGCACCACCACCGATCATTCATGGACAGTGCGAGTGGATGATCTGAAAAAAGAGTACGACCTATCCGCCAAGAACCCCGCCAAGCTGAATGATATAGAACACCTCGCACCACGAAAAATACTCGAGTTGATTCAGGAGAAAGAGGCAGCAGTGACTAATTTGCTAGGTGAGATTGATGCACTGTTGGTGGAGAAGTAGGGGGTGGAACAGGATTTGTGCGAATTGCCAGATGGGTGGACGTGGGAAAAATTTGGCGATGTTGTTGTGAACCATGATGGTAAGCGAATACCGATTAAAGCAAGTGAGCGTAAAACCTCAAATAGAACTTACCCCTATTACGGAGCAACAGGAATTATTGACTACGTAGATGATTATATCTTTGAAGAAAATCATCTTTTAATTAGCGAGGATGGAGCAAACTTAGTTGCTAGAAAATACCCGATTGCATTTATTGCTTCAGGAAAATATTGGGTAAACAACCATGCTCATGTCGTAGATGCGATTGCCAAAAAAACATCAAATCAATATTTAGTGATTTTTTTCGCGTGGACTGATTTGAGTAGGTATATTACCGGGGCGGCGCAACCGAAGCTTAGCCAGAAAAAACTCAATAGTATTCCAGTCCCCCTCCCGCCCATCAGTGAACAAAAACGCATCGTCGCCAAGCTCGACGCGCTTTTCACCCGCATCGACACCGCCATCACCCACCTCCAGCAAACCCTCGAACTCTCCAAAGCCCTCTTTGCGAGTGCGTTGGATTCTGCGTTGGTACCTACGGGCAATATTGAATCACCACCAGAATCATGGTCATGTGAAACACTGCAAGCGGTGTCTAATCTTGTTTCTGATGGAACGCATCATTCTCCTAAAGAGCAGTTTCAGGATAAACAAGATGGTCTTTTTAAATATGTCACATCGAAAAATATCAAGTTTGATGGCTTGAAACTTGAGAATATTACCTACATCAGAAAAGAAGTGCATGATGAAATCTATGCGCGATGTAACCCAGAGTATCTTGACCAGTTAATCACAAAAGATGGTGCTATGACTGGAACATGCTGCCTCAATACGCTTGACGAGCCATTTTCATTGTTATCCAGTGTGGCTTTAGTGAAGTTAAAACGGGAACTTATGTCACCTCATTTTCTGAATTACTTTTTACAAAGCCCAACAGGGCAAGAGTTGATGATTGGCGATATTTCAGGAGCAGCAATAACAAGGACAAACCTGAAGAAGCTGAAAGCCATTAAAGTTCCATTGCCACCGATAAAAGAACAACAGCGAATAGTTTCTCACCTTAATAGCCTATCTGAACGCACCTGTACTCTCAAAGCTTCCACCCAAGAAAAGATCAATGACCTCACCGCCCTCAAAGCCTCGCTACTTGATGCCGCTTTCAAAGGGCAGCTGTAGAATGGTGCAAAATAGGAAGCTGTTTGTGGCTCTATTCACGAGTTAAATGATGCGAATTCTTTTGGATACAAATATTTTCATCCCATTGGAGGACTCTAGTAAACTGTTGGATGAAAGTTTGGGTGAATTGATAAAGCAGGCAAATCAATTTGGGCACCATTTACTTGTTCACCCTGCCTCAAAAGAAGATATTGGGCGTGATGCAAATGCGCAGAGGAAGGCCATCAGCCTTTCTCGAATGAATAAATATTCATTCTTGGATGAGCCGCCACAACTGAGTACCACAATCAATAAGCAGTTGGGACTGTCAGAAAGAAACGACAATGATCGGGTTGATAATCTGATTCTATATGCACTTCTAAGAGATACGGTAGATATTTTGGTCACAGAAGACCGTGGAATGCATCAAAAGGCTGCACGGCTCGGGCTGACGGATAGGATCCACTATATTCAACAGACAACAGAGCTGTTACGCAAGCTGTACAGTAAGGAATCAGTTGCCTTACCAAGCATTAAAGATGTGCCCACTTATAATCTTGATATTCATGACCCGTTTTTTGAATCTTTGAGAGAAGATTACTCTGGTTTTGATGAATGGTTTTCAACATGCTGTAAGGAAGGCCGACATGCGTGGATATATTTTGATGGTGCAGATCATCCACATGCTATCTGTATTTATAATGAAGAGGATCGCCCGATTATTTCTGATGATAACCGAGTGCTGCCGGGGCGTTCATTAAAACTATGTACCTTTAAAGTTGGGGAAGCTGTTCGAGGGCGAAAAATTGGTGAGCTGTTTTTGAAAGCTGCCTTTCAATATGCGAGTAAAAATAGTTTGGAGTATATTTTCCTCACCATGAAGCCGGGTAAACAGGAACATTTGCAGGATATGGTTGTGGAGTTTGGCTTCTCGCACTATAGCGAGCACAAAGGAGATTATGTTTATGTTAAACAGCACCCGGTGACTTCGCCATCAAGCTCGGAATCATGCCTGGATTATCATATCCGTTATTTTCCACACTTTAAATGTGGCCAGAGTGTTGGAAAGTATATTGTGCCAATTCAGCCAAGGTTCCATGCTATCCTTTTTCCAGAACTTCAACGGCAACAGGGCTTGTTTACAGCCGCAAGTGTTGGCAATGCAATTAAGCAGGCATACTTATGCCACGCTCGGATAACGAAGCTTGCTCCGGGCGATATTGTGATGTTTTATCGTTCGCATGATTTGAAGGCGATTACGAGCCTTGGAATAATCGAATCAGTGCATGATCTGGTTGATATGGATAAGATAGTGCCGCTTGTTTCAAAGCGGACAGTGTATTCATTTAATGATATTTC
>CAYOTF010000109.1:0-2274 GCA_964406805.1 uncultured Zetaproteobacteria bacterium
CGCCACCGCTTTGGTCAGGAGTGGCGCGTATTTCTCCTTGAACCAGCGGATCGGCTTCACCTCCGTCTCGCTGACCTTGCCGGTGATCACGAGTGCGATCGCGGCGGGCACGAAGGTCAGCGACAGCACGAAGGCGGACGCGAGCGCCACCATCAGGGTGATCGCCATCGGCGCGAAGGTCTTACCCTCGACGCCCTGGAAGGTGAGCAGCGGCACGAAGACCAGGAAGATGATGAGCTGGCCATAGCCGGTCGGCCGGATCATCTCCTGTGCGGCGAGTGTGGTTTCCTCCATGCGTTCGGATCGGGTAAGAAGCCGTCCTTCATGCTCCTGCCGCTCCGCAAGGCGTCTGAGCGCGTTCTCCACGATGATGACCGCGCCGTCGACGATCAAGCCGAAGTCGAGCGCGCCGAGACTCATGAGGTTTCCCGACACGCCGAGCCTGTTCATGCCGGTAGCGGTCATGAGCATGGTGATCGGGATCACTGCCGCGGTGATGAGCGCTGCACGGATATTGCCCAGCAGCAGGAACAGGACGACGATGACGAGCAAAGCGCCTTCGACGAGATTCTTCTCGACAGTGGCGATGGTGGCGTTGACGAGCTTGGAACGATTGTAAACGGGCTCCGCGAAGACGTCGGGTGGAAGTGCCCGGTTGATTTCCGTGAGCTTGTCTGCCGCGCTGGTGGCAACGATCCGGCTGTTGCTGCCGGTCAGCATCAGCACGGTCGAAATGACCGCCTCCGATCCCATGCGGCTGCCCGAGCCGGTGCGGACCGCGCCACCGATCTCGACGTGACCGACATCCTTCACACGCACCGGCACGCCGGCGCGCGTGGCTACGACCGCCTCCTCAATGTCCTGGATCGACTTGAGGCGTGCGTCGGCGCGGACAAGGAAACTTTCACCGGCCCGCCGAATGTAATTGGAACCGGCAGAGAGGTTGGCCCGCTCCAGCGAGTCTGCCAGCTCCGTGATCGAGAGACCATAGGAAGCCAGCGCATTGAGGTTGGGTTGGACGAGATACTGCTTCACATAGCCGCCGTTGGAATCGACGCCGGCCACGCCCTGCACCGTCCGCATCTGCGGGCGAATGATCCAGTCCTGCACCGTCCGCAGATAAGCCGCCTTGGCGAGTTCGGTCGTCAGCTTCTCGCCTTCGGGCGTGAGATAGCTGCCGTCCGACTGCCAGCCGGGCTTTCCGTTCTCGATCTTCACGCCCTTCCCGTCGGGATGGCGGAAGGCGACCGAGTAGAAGAAAATCTCCCCGAGGCCGGTGCTGAGCGGCGCCAGATTGGGCTGGACGCCGGCAGGCAGGCTATCCCTTGCCTGGGCGAGCCGTTCGGTCACTTGCTGCCGCGCGAAATAGATGTTGGTGTCGTCGGTGAATACCGCCGTCACCTGGCTGAATCCGTTGCGCGTCAGTGATCGGGTCAGGGTGAGGCCGGGAATACCGGCCAACGCGGTTTCGACCGGAAACGTGACCTGCTTTTCCATGTCGACGGGACCAAGCGTCGGATTGAAGGTGTTGATCTGCACCTGACGGTTGGTGACGTCGGGCACGGCGTCGATCGGCAGTTTGGTGATTTGCCATGCGCCGATGCCGACGATGATGAGGACGAGGAAGGCGACGAACCATCGCCCCCTCACCGAGAGGCTGAGGATACGCGCGATCATTCCGCCGACTCCTTTTCGAGTTCGGCTTTCAGCAGGAAAGCGTTGGTGGTGGCGATCGGCGTCCCGGCCTTGAGGCCGGAGACGATGGCAACGAGCCCGCCGCTGCGGCTGCCGGCCTGGACCGTCTGCGCCTTGAAGCCGTCACGGGTCCGAACGAAGACGACGGTGCGATCCCCGATCGTCTGCACGGCATCCTGCGGCACCATAACGCCATCTTTGACGGCACCGCCGCTCGCAAAAATGCGCGCCTGGACGAGCTGCCCCGGAGCGAGCAAGCCCGCGTCACCCTTCGGCTCGATGACGACGGTCGCTGCCCGGCTCTGCGGATCGATCACGCCGGTCGCGGACCGGACGCGGCCCTCGATGGTGCGGCCGTCGCTGACGGTGAGTTCGACGCGATCGCCTGTGCGCACGCGCCCGGCGTCTGCCGGAGGAATGCTGGCCGTGATTTGCAGACGGCGCGGATCGGCAACGCGGAACAGTTCGGTTTCCGCAGCGACGAACTGGCCGAGATTGGCGGGAGCCGACGTGATGCGGCCACTGACCGGGCTCACCACCGCGACCGAGCGGCCGTCTCTCGACACCCTTGCTGCGCCC
>CAYOTF010000109.1:2290-5587 GCA_964406805.1 uncultured Zetaproteobacteria bacterium
CCCGGCGGGCATCGGCCTGTGCGACGGCGAGATTCGCTTCGGCGGCTTCATAGTCAGCTCTCGGACTCACACCTTGCGCCAGCAAGCCCCGCTCACGCGCGAGCTGGCGGTTGGCGAGCGTGACGCGCGCCGCCGCCGCCGCCTGATCGGCGGCGATCGTCGAAGCATCCCGGCTCTCAACGAGAGCGAGGGTTTCACCTTGCCCGACGGGATCGCCGATCCGCTTGAAGATTCGGGTCACGGTGCCGGGCGCTCTTGCGGTCAACACCGCCTCGGCATCCGGCGTAGCTTCAACCGTGGCGGCGGCCGGGATCGCCGCGTCCAGTTCACCGGACGCGGCGGGAGCAATGCCGATCTGTGACGCGGCGATGCCCTGCTGCGATATGGCTATCGTATCGGTTGGTGCAGCCGAAGCTTGCGACTCCGTTTCTGCTGCCGGAGCAGAGGCGGAAGGCTGCGTGAGGCGCGCGGCACCGAAGCCGAGCGCGGCGGCGGCGACCAGCCCAAGGGCGGCACCGGCATAGAGGCGGTTCTTGTCGTTCATTGGACCGGTTCTCCGGTGATGGTGAGGCCCTGGAGACGGGCGAGATTGGCGCGGGCATCGAGGCGGGCAGCGGCAGCGTCGAGAACGACCCCGCGCGCAAGTCCCAGCCCGTGCCTTGCCGCGATGAGTTCGATCAGGGGCGACTTGCCGGACTCGTAGGCGATGCGAGCAAGCCGGTAGGTCTCGTCTGCCGTTCGCAGCGTCTGTTCGGCCGCTGCGACACGCGCGTCCGCCGCTTCGTTGAGGGCGACAGCGGCGCTGATTTCTGCTTCCAATTCTAGCAAGGTAGCATTTGCCCGCGCTTCCGCGCCGCGTAGCTCCGCCTGGGCGGCGGCAATGTTCCCGCGATTGCGATCGAACAGCGGAAAGGGGACAGTTATCCCCGCGATGATCGCATTGGCCTTGTCGACTTCCAAACGACGGACGCCGACTGACGCCGTCACGTCCGGCACTGCTTGACGCCGTGCCACGATCACACGATGCGCTGCCGCCTCTCGCTCAGCCTTGGCGGCGAGGTAAGGTGCGGTCTGCATCGGGTCCACGGGACCATAGCCGGACCGCGCCTCGAACCTTCCCAGGAGAGGTTCGGACAAGGTAGTGAACGGTGTCGTCTGACCAGCAAGCGCGGAAAGGCGCGCATAGGCGCCGACCCGCTCGGCCTTCGCCGTGTCCACGGATGCCCGTAAAGAATTGACCTCGGTCTCGGCCTGAAGGCTGCGCAGCCGCGCTTCCTTTCCAGCCCCAACGAGCGCGCGTGCAGCACGCAGGTCAGTCTCGGCCTCCTCGACTTCATCTTCCGCCAGAGTGATTCGTCGATCAGCGATCTCCGCCGCGCCGTAAGCGCGGGCAAGATCATAGGCATAGGCCAGGCGACCATCCCTGCTCCTGGCGCGAGCGGCTACGACTCCCGCTTCGCCAGCCGCAATGCGCGCGGAGCGTTTGCCGCCCAGCTCGATGACCTGGTTGAGTTGCAGTGTGCTCTCGGCCCGGTCGAAACCTCTATAGGGCTGTTGACCGGCGATGTTCTCGGTCATCACCCCAATGCTGGGATTGGGCCGTGCCCGTGCTTGCCGGGCCAGGCCCTCGGCGCGTTCGACATCTGCTTCCAGGATCACCTGACGCGGCGCTTCCTGTGTCTCGCGAAAGAGTTCTGCGAAAGGCGGGGCGGTTTGCGCGTTTACACTTGTGCACATCAGGCCGCCGGCCGCCGTGAACAGGCCAAACAGCGCCACGCGAACGCGCCGTTGGCCGATATAATCGGTCATTTGGATTTTCCTTGAGGTTATGCTTGCGGAACGCCGGTCGGCGCGCGGGCATCAGCCTCGTGGGGGACGCAGAAGGGCTTCCGGTAAAAGACCGCTGATGACGAAGTCTTTGGAAACGAACCAGTCGCCTGAAACGGCGAAGAAAGTAGCAGTCATGCCAGTGCTAGGCACGATGTCCGCCAACCCATGAATGACCGTGTGGGTCGCCTTATGAAGATCGACTTCCGGCATGGACGGACTATCGTCATCATGCTGGACAAGAGCGCTTTCGATCCTCGTCTCATCATGGCCGGCCATCGAACTGTGCCAAGCATTCAAGCCGAGCACGTTGAGCATCGCTAGCATGGCCAACAGCGCGCCAACGATGAGGTATCGATTGGCGGCTTTTGCATGAAGGACATGGCGTTGGCCGAGGCGCATCTTCTTTTTACTATCGGCAAATGCGCAAATCGGCAATCCCGACCTTCCCGCAAGACAGCGAACGGCCCTCATGCCCGCCTCGCCCAATGCGGGTGGAGATCGTCGATCATATAGGCGTGTGCGGCACCGTCGCCCGTATGATATAGACGAATATGCTCATGATCCTTCGGTAGATCGTCATGCTCGTGCGGCACGACATCGGGGTCGTCAGACGGCCAAAATAGCAAGGCAAAAATCGTGCCCGCACTTGCAAAAATCGCCATCGCACCGAACGCAGCGGTCATGGAGATATTGGCGCCGAGTTGACCAACCAGCGGATAGCATATCAGCCAGCATATGTGGCTGAGAGCAAACTGTGCGGCAAACAGCGCCGGCCTGTCTTCTGCATTGGCCGATCGTTTGAGCAACCGCCCCGAAGGCGTGACGCTCATCGAATATGCGATCCCCAGCACGACCCAACCAGCGAGCAACATGTGCCAGTACGAAGGACCGACCGGAACGGCGATACTGATCCAGGTCATTGCGCCGAGGCCCACAGACAGGGCGACAGCTGCACCGACCATAACCCTTCGATCATCGATCCTGTCGAGCAATCGGGGCAGAAGCAGGGCTGCGGCGATCGAACCCAGACCATAAGCTGCCAGAGTCAGCGCCACGTCGCGTTGGGCCATCCCGAGTAAGCTCTGGACGATGACCACGGTGTTGACGATTACCATAGAGCTGGCGGCGGCGGCGGACAAGGTAATCGCCAGCAGACCGAGCAAGCGCGGCGTCTGGAGGTAGATACGCATCCCGCGCGTGGTCTTGGCATAGAGGCTTTCCTGCCGATCTGCTGACCGCTCGGCGCGCGGCAGAATGACCGAAACGACTAGCAGCGCCGAACCGATGAAACCGATCGCCGTGCCGGAAAACAGCCAATGGAAATTGATCACGGTCAACAAGGCGGCCGCCAGCATCGGGCTGGTGATATTCTCCATGTCATAGGCGAGGCGCGACAGCGAGAGCGCGCGGGTATAGTCGCGCTCATCGGGCAGGACGTCGGGAATGGTCGCCTGGAAGGTCGGCGTG
>CAYOTF010000109.1:5597-9428 GCA_964406805.1 uncultured Zetaproteobacteria bacterium
CCGAGGCGGCCTGCAGCACGAAGATCAGGACATAGATTTGCCAAATCTCGCTCACGAAGGGCAGGCAGATCGCAACGGCCGCGCGCACGAGGTCCAGAGAAACGAGCAGCGCCCTGCGCGGGACGCGATCAGCAAAGGCCCCGGCGATGGGCGCAATCCCGATATAGGCGACCATCTTGATAGCGAGAGCTGTTCCCAAGACAGCGCCCGCATTGCCGCCAGCGAGATCGTAGGCCAGCAAGCCGAGCGCCACGGTCGCAAGGCCGGTCCCGACCAGGGCGATGACCTGGGCGAGCAGCAGATGCCGGTAGGTTCGGTTCGCAAGAACGGCGAGCATGGTTTCCAACGAGTCGGGCATATCCCCCCAGGGGGATACTTGCCTTTATCCTCGTTGCGGTTAAAAGGTCAATACAGGACTGGTGTCGATCGCTCTTTCGGTCGGTGGCATCATGATCAAATTCCTACCTGGCGGTCGGTGAACCGAAAACTACGTCTCGACAGCATGACCTTAGGTAACGATGATAAGAAGATGTCCCATCCCCATCCTCACTCGACCCATCCCGCAATCGTCAAACGCCTCAACCGGGCTACCGGTCATTTACGCAGCATCGTGGACATGATCGAGAACGGACGATCCTGCTCCGATATCGCCATGCAATTGCAGGCGGTCGAAAAGGCGATCGCGACCGCCAAGCGAACCTTGATCCAGGATCACCTCAGCCACTGCATCGGTGGCGATCCGGCGCACGGCGAAAAGGCGATGGCTGAGTTTCAAGCTATCTCTAAATATCTCTAACCGACGCAGCCGGGAAAGAACAGCGACGGAGCCATGTCCACACTGTTTTCAAGTCAAACATTCCGCCGCTTTCTGTTGGGCCTGCTCGCCTTTGCTGTGCAACTTTCCGCTTGTCAGGCTATTGCACGCCACGCCCCTAGTGCAACGCTCGCTGCGGAGGCAGAACGCCATGCCGAATTAAAGCAGCAATCCGCTGCCCACGGCCACATCCATGACGACGGCGATGATGGCGAGCGCGTGCGTGGCCATGTGCATGGGCATAACCCGGCCGACCATAGCCATGATACGCCTATCGGTGTTGCCCAGTCAGGCGTCGATCTCCCTCTTGTGCAACAGGGATGGCCACCTCAGGCCGGACCGATATTGAGCGGCCGCAACAGCGACCCTATGGACCGCCCCCCGGAGTACCTGTCCTCGATGTGACCGCGACGCCGCGCCAGCGCGGCAATTCACATAGATAGACAGGTATTCTCATGATACAGGCTTTTACTGAGCCGGCGCACGGACGACGTGCGTCCTCCCGGCTCCTATTGTTATTGTTCTTGACCGGGCTGAGCCTCGTTCTTTGGACCGGCACCGCCTTCGCCCATGCCGTCGCCGAAGGCGATAAGGGCTATATCCAGGAGATCAGCGGGGTTCACCTGCTGGAGTTTATGTATCTCGGCGCCAAACATATGGTGACGGGATACGATCATATTTTATTTCTGTTCGGGATCATCTTCTTCCTCTATCGGATGAAGCATATCGCGATCTATGTCAGCCTGTTCGCGATCGGCCATTCGACGACCATGCTGCTGGGCGTTTTCTTCGACTTCGGCATCAACAGCTATATTATTGACGCGATCATCGGCTTTTCGATCGTCTATAAGGCGCTCGACAACCTTGGGGCGTTCCAACGCTGGTTCGGCTTCCAGCCGAACACCAAGGCTGCAACGCTGATATTCGGTTTCTGCCACGGCTTCGGCTTGGCGAACAAGATCATCGACTATGAGATTTCTCCCGACGGCCTGCTGCCTAACCTGCTGGCCTTCAATGTCGGCGTCGAACTCGGTCAGTTGCTCGCGCTCGCCGCCATTCTGATCATCATGGGCTTCTGGCGCCGAACGCCGAGCTTCTGGCGTCATGCCTACACCGCCAACGTCGTGATGATGACCGCCGGGTTCGTGCTGATCGGATATCAGCTCACCGGCTGGGTCGTCGCCTGATCAAAGGATTTGAACCATGTATAACTCGCCCATACCCTCACAAGCCGAACTGCCGTCATCCGGCCAGCTTATCCGTTCGACCGTGATCGCTGCCGTGACAGCCGTCGCGCTCCTCGTCACGATCGTGCTCCCGGCCGAATATGGTGTCGATCCTACCGGAATCGGCCGCGCGCTCGGTTTCACTGATATGGGGGATATAAAGCGCCAACTCGCCGAAGAGGCCGAAGCGGACAGGAAAGTTGATACCGCCGCGAATGATGCCAGAAGCAGGGCCATCATCGAGGCCGCTGCATCAGGAAGAACCATCGCCCCTGGGCAGAGCGCCGACGCCCCGCCCGCAGTCGACGCTGCGCCGGGCCGGACTGATCGGATGAGCGTCACTCTGAAACCCGGCGAGGGTGCAGAGGTGAAGCTCGTGATGAAACGAGGGGAAAAGGCGAGCTTCGTCTGGACCGTTCAAGGCGGAGCCGTGAATGTCGACCTCCACGGTGACGGCGGCGGACAATCGATCAGCTACGAAAAGAAGCGCGGCCTTTCCAGGGGCGAAGGCGTAATTACGGCTGCGTTTAACGGCAATCATGGTTGGTATTGGCGCAATCGGGGTGATGCCGAAGTGACCGTGCTTCTGGAAACTCAAGGCCAGTATGCCGACATAAAGCGGCTAATCTAGCGCATAAAAACAGAGTGCCTTCCTTGGGATTCTACAGCCGATACCGAGTTATACTCGGTATCGGCCATTCAGATTGTACTGACCATGTCGGATTGAAGAAATAGATATGCCTTTCGACATTCGCCAACTTCGCTACGCCATCGCCGCGGCGGATCATGGCAGCTTCTATCGCGCGTCCAGGGTGCTGGACGTGGAGCAGTCGACGTTGAGCCGGGCCATCCTGAAGCTGGAGCGGGTGATCGGCGGACGGATTTTCAACCGCTCGCAGGGCGGCGTCAGCATGACGCTCGCCGGCGCGCAGTTCATCCGCGCGGCGCGGTCGATGGTGGCGAACGCGGACAAGATGGTGGCAACGATGCGGGCGGCGGGCCAGGGCCGCGCGGGGGGACTTATGATCGGACACAACAGCGCGATCTCGGCCGGCCATCTGCGCGCCACCATACTGGGCTGGCGAGCGGCAAATCCCGATGTCGAGATCGACGGCGTGGAAGCCGACCGGGGCGCGCTGCTCGCGGGGCTCGATACGGGCGAGATCGATATCGCGGTCCTGGTCGGCGAAGCGGGCCATGCCGGATTCCGGCGTGAGGGGTTGTGGAACGAGCGTGTCATGGCCGCGTTGCCGGCAGATCATGCCCTTGCCGCAAGCGAGGCCGTTCATTGGACCGATTTGCGGCGCGAGCGCTTTCTGCTGCCTGCCGCCGATCCCGGCCCGGAAATCCGCGACCTGCTGCTCGGCCGCCTGATGATGGCGGGCGAGCCTCCCGATATCAGGATGCATCAGGCCAGCCGCGAGGCGATCCTGAGCGTGCTGGGCGGCGGTCTGGGCGTGTCGATCGTCTGCGAGGGCGCGACGGGCGCTCGCTATCCCGACGTCATCTATCGCCCCGTCCAGGGCGAGCAGGGACCGGCCTTCATCAACTATTCGGGCTACTGGCGAAAGGACAACGCCAATCCCGCGCTGAGGCGTTTCCTCGCCTTCGTGCGCGACCGCTATGCGCTGTCCTTCGACATCCCGTGACCGCGCGAGACAGTGACATGCGACGTTAACAGGCGGGATCGCAACCAACGGCCGGCCTGATTTGCAACCGGAGAAAGGAGCCGTCATGACGCAGGGAAAGACACTCATCATCGTGCTGGTCACGCTGATCGTCGGGTTCGGC
>CAYOTF010000110.1:0-9418 GCA_964406805.1 uncultured Zetaproteobacteria bacterium
TCCACGGCTTATCTCCTTCAGGAAATGCAACTCTATGGCTATCGCCCCTTCGACGACGAACCCGACCATCGCCCGCTGCCGGACGACCGTATCGCCGGCGGCGCGGTCGCTGAAATGTTCGACGCCTTGGTCTCATGCCTGATCGACACCCGGATCGAACCCGACCTCGAGGATCTCGCCTGGGGCGTCGTCAACGTCTTTCACCGCGCCGGCGAACGGGTCGAACGCGAGCTCGACGACAACGAGCAGGCGCAGAAGCGCATGCAGCGCGAACAGGATGGCAGCGAGGTCAAGTCGGTCGAGCTGGAACGCACGATCGCCGAAGGCATCACCATGATCGAGCGCCGCGACACGATGGAATTCTTCCGCGACGCCGCCGCTGATCAGTTCCGCATCCATCTGCGCAAACCCTGGCGTCCCCGTTCCGGCCCCATGGTCAATCGCAAGGCGCTGACCTCGGCGGTGCTCGACAGCCGCAAGCAGATCGATGGCCGGGCCTATCGCGATGCCCTGGTGCTCAATCCCGACGGCGTGCGGATCGCCTTCACCGGCGGCGCCGACTGCAACGATCATGACCGAATCTATGCCGTGCTCGACAAGGTTCATCAGCAGCTACCGCAGATGATCCTGCTCCACGGCGGCACGCCGACCGGCGCCGAGCGTATCGCTGCCTGCTGGGCACGCGACCGCAACGTGCCGCAAAAGCCCTATCAGCCCGACTGGAACCGCCACAAGAAGGCCGCGCCGTTCAAGCGTAACGATACGATGCTCGAAGCCTGCCCAAAGGGCGTGATCGTCTTCCCCGGTACCGGCATCCAGGACAATCTCGCCGACAAGGCCCGGAAGATGGGCATCCGCATCTGGGACTTTCGCAATCGACCCGGATGACCGGTCGTGCGCGCGGGGCTAATTCGGTCAGTCCAGCGGCGAGTTCGACAACCGCATATACTCACTCTCCGTCACAAAGGCAGAAAACTGCCCTCCTCTAAGATCCTTTTCCACCCCCGTCGGGTATGTCTCGATCCCATGGAGGATCGTGCCGCCGACAATCACATGACCGTCATGGGTAGAGTCCTGGACATCGATGCGGAACGTCAGAACGCCGCTCTGTCCATGATAGACGAAATGCTTCCCGAAATGCGGCAGCTCGGGCGCGAAGTTGCGCTGGATCAGCGGCTCGGGTTCGGGATCGCTCATCGCCACAGCATTTCATAATGGCCGCTCGCTTCAAGAGCGAATGAACGAGAGAGATCAATATCGGGCAATTTTAACGTCGACATGACGAGATAGGTCTATGTCGATGTCGATGCTCGACGATATCCGGCCCGCTCGAAAATATTTCGTCCATGACCTCGTTCGCGAGGCGGGGCTCGACGTCTCCGATTGGTCGAACAGTAAACGCGGCGCGGCCGGTGCGCGGACGAACCCCAAATATTGCTACGAATGGGTATTCGTCGAACCCGGCAATGCGATCGTGCTGAACCTCTGGCATGTGCTACTGAGGCAAGAGGACGGCCTCATCGTCCATCGCGGCAATTTCCGCGAAGATGCCGACGTCCAGTTCGCGCGCGGGCGCGGCAATCCCTGGGGGCGCCGCGCCCGCAAGCTGGATGATGCGCTCCAGCTCGCGCAGCGCGATGGTCTCTCGATACGGGTCATTCTCAATGCCGGCAATCGCCGGGATCGCGATGATCCGGAGGCCAAGGCCTCGCAGGTCTCGGAACGCGAACTCGATCCCGAGCCCTGGACGCTCGCCTCTTATGATGCGGCGACCGGCGCGCACGTGCTTGTGCGCGGCACGGCTTGCCTGTTCGTCGACCAGTTCGCCCTGATTGAGCCGGACGGTTCAGAGGAGGTCCGGCGGCGCGAACAGGCAGGTCTTGTCTATGTCCGCGATCCGCGCATTCGGAACCGTGCCCTGCTGCGCGCTGCGGGACGCTGCGAATATTGTGGCTCGCCCGGCTTTGTTCGAGCCGGTGGCGCGATCTATCTGGAGACGCATCATATTATCCCGCTACACGAAGGCGGCCCGGACGCGGTGGCAAATGTGATCTGCCTTTGCCCCAACCACCACCGGGAGGCGCATTTCGGAGCCGATGCCGTCCGCTTGCGGGAAGCATTCCGGAAGCGCCTGTCTTCGAGGACCGTGCCTGCTTGATCCGGCCGGGGTGTGGATCGCAAATTCGCCTCGGGGCGGGAAACACGGGATCACGCGGGATTTACGCAGATAGCCGAACGCGACGGCCGCCCCTGACGTTTCATGAGGAAAGCGGTGGCCAGGACAGCCGCATCCCTCCAACTGCTGGAGACCGACCCCTCATTTGTCGCCTGCATACGATCCTCGGCATGCCTCGTGCCGTCAACCCCGCAAGGGGGTTCCCTTCCGCTTACGCTCCAGTGACGTCGGCAGACCGGGCTCTCCTTTGGGCGCCATCGGGGATGGTCCCCGAGCAACCGAAGGAGTTTTGACCATGGCCACTATCGCAAACCTCACCGTGAAGTCCGACGGCAGTCTCGAAGGCACGCTCGCGACGCTCAACGTCACCGCGCCGATCGCGATCATTCCCAACGCCCGCAAGGCGAAGGACAGCGAACCGGACTTCCGGATCATCAGCCGCAAGAACGGCTTCGAGCTGGGCGCCGGCTGGAACCGCTTCTCGCAGACCACGGGCGCCGAATATGTTTCGGTCTCGCTGTCTGCGCCGGAATTCGGCACCATCTACGGCAATGTCGCCAACGCGCCCGGCGATGACCCTTCGAAGAAGGTCATCATCTGGAACCCGCCGGCCTGACACGCCGCCGCCGGCCCCGCCCCCCAGGCGGGGCCGGTATCTTCTTTCCCAGATAAGAAAGGACGCTCCGGATGAGCCGTCACGCTGTTACCGTTCGGTCGGCCACACGGACCGACGACAATGCCGTCATCGGCTACGACCCGCCGATGCGAACCTACTTCCTCCAGGCGTTCGAGGACGAAGAACGCGACGAACCCGGCCTCTGGTTAGGGATACGCTTCGATGAATATCCCAGCCTCGCCGCGCTGATCGCGGCGGCCGAGCGGCAAGGCTATGCGCTCGAAGATCTCGCCGAATGCGATATAGCCGACATGGCGCGCGAGGCGGCCCTGCCGGCACGGCAATCACTCGCCGAACGAGCGGGCTGGCCGATCCGCTGATCTGAAACTTGCGGGGACAGGTCGATACCTGTCCCCGCTTCGCCATGCTCAACCGTTCAGCTTGTCCTTCAAGGCCTTGGCAGGCGTGAAGGTCAGCTTCTTTGATGCGGCGATCTGGATCGTCTCGCCGGTCGACGGATTGCGTCCCTCGCGGGCCGGGCTGTCCTTGATCTTGAATTTGCCGAAGCCGTTCAACGATATTTCCTGGCCCTTGGCGGCCGCCTCCGCGATCGCCGTCAGAACGCCATCGACCAGCTTACGAGCATCGGCCTTGGTGGTGCCGCTCGTGGCGGCAATGGCATCGGCAAGATCATTATTGTTCACGAATATCACTCCACTTCCCAATCCTGTCCGCGCAGAGGCGACTCGCATCGTCCAACGCAGCCGGTCACCGTAGGCAGACATCGCCTCCCGGTCATCTCTCTTCCATTTGCAGTGTTCGGGCCTTTCTGCGGCCGCGACTGTCACAGCAGACTTCATCGCGGCATCGAACCTCGCCCACGACCAATGTCACCATCAGGCAATCGAGGTTCCAGACAAGCGACTGATCGGTAGGGGCGGCGGAGCAAAGCGCGGGATCGGGCCATCCCCACTCGCAAGGCGCTGATCCCTGTGGCCGAAGCCTGAGCCTCCTTCAATCAACCCGTAAAGGGTCCACTACGCTGGCGCGTGCGGCCGCTTGGGACAAGTCCCGGCGCGGTGATTGCGGCCAGGCCCCGGCCGCCGGGGCCCCTGTCGAGCGGGGATGGCCCCGCTCCCGGACAGGAGTTTTCATCATGCCGCTCAACACCGCTCAATCGCTCGCCTGGAGCCTTGCAAGGACGCTGATGACCCTCATCGTCCTCGTCAGAACCGACAAGGGCTATGTGGTCATGCCGAGCCAGGAATATGACGGCAATCCCGACCAGGTGGTCCGGGAATATGATCCGTGGGGATGACCGCTTGCCCATCGGCGGGCTTTCAGCCCTCTGCGCGTTTCCGCTTTTTCACGGGCCGCCTTATGCTATGCTCTCCCGGCAGATCGCGCTGTGGAGGTGGTGGCGGGCGCGTCCGATATCCATGTTGCTATGGAGGACGCCGATGACCATCCTGCTCCTATTTGGCCTGTTCGCCGCACTCTACGTCCTTTGGCTGCTAATCGGCCTCGCCGTGCACGCCCTCCCGCTTTATGCCGGCCTTGCAACGGGTTTCTGGCTTCACGCGCACGGCCAAGGTCTGCCGGCCTCGATCCTCGGCGCGATCCTCGTCGGCGCGGCGACGCTCGCGATCGGGCGCATCCTGTTCGACACGGTACGCTCGCCGCTGCTGCGCCTCGCCATCGCCGCGCTCTTCGTCATCCCCGCCGCCTTCGCGGGCTATCACGCGATCTACGGCATCGCCGGGATGGCGCTGGGCTCCGGCGTCACCCTGACGATGCTCAGCTTCATTGGTGCGATGGCGATCGCCGCCAAGGCATGGACCGAGATTACATCAGCACCAGTGCGTCAGGTTCTGCTGACGGGACCAACCCAGACAGGGTGTTCCGACTGATCCTCCCTTGGCGGTCAGGCTGAATGTCGGTACGAGCACGGTGATCGTCCGACTGCCGCTCGGGCTCGGCCAGCCTCGACGCGGCGGCTCCGGGCCTCGACCAACACGCCGATCCTCACGGGCCATTGTAGCGGGCGGCAGGACTGTCGCACCCGATCCACCACCCGCGGCACTCTTCGCTATTCTCCGCGAAGATCACGATCGCCCACCCAAGCGCGTTCCGGACCTCATAGCTAAGCTTTCCGGTTCGCTGCCGAGCCCCGCGACCTCTCAATAGCGCGCATTTGCCAGCAGGCCGCTCCGCTCGCCGGCCTGGCCGCAACGGCGGTCCTGGAACTTTCTTCCCCCGGCGTGCCGCCGTTCCTCGCGCACCAAGAAAGTCCCATGCCCGCCGTCCTTCGCTGTCGCTGCGGGCCTGACGGCTGCGGCGTCCGGCACCTGCTGTCCGGTCATGCGCATCGAGGTCGCAAGGGCGCGGCCCGAGACGCAAGAAAGGACTGTAACATGAGCAAGATTGGCAGCTTCAAGAAGGTCTCCGGCGAACTTCGCGGCGAGATCATCACCCTCTCGGTCCAGGCCAAGTCGGTACGGATCGTCCCGGTGGACAGCAACGGCGCAAACGCTCCCAGCCACCGCGTGATGGTCGGCGAGGCAGACGTGGGCGCCGCCTGGAGCAAGCGCACCAGCGATGACCGCGGCTTCCTCTCAGTCAAGCTCGACGATCCGAGCTTCGTCGCACCGATCTTCGCCCAGCTCTACGACAACGGGGATGGCGGCTTTGACCTTGTCTGGAGTCGGCCTTCGCGCCGCAACAACGACTGACGCGCCACCGACCCGCCTCGCGCTCCACGCCTGGCGGGTCTCCCCATTTCGGGGGATAAGCCCCTCAAGAAGTTGGAATATCCCCGACGCACAACAGTCCGCAGGATGCCGGCCCACCTAAAAGGGGCGGCGATGTCCGACGAACGCAGGGGAAGAAGCTCGGCGCGGCGCAATCTGGATTTTGCCGGATTTGCACAGGAGTTCCTGCGCCGCAACCCTGATTACCGGCGAGACTTTCTCGCGCTGTCAGCAAACGCGCCCTCGGCAGCGCCAGCGACCGAAGCGGAGGTGATGGCCCGTCGTTGGGGCCTCTGCTTTCCCGTTCGCGCCGGACGCTTCGCCCCCTAGCGATCCGGCGCTCTGGTCGCCGTTCCTATCGCCCGTAACCGTCATCCTCGACGCTGCGCCGCCCGGCTTCGCCGGCGCGACGCCGTTCGACATTACCGGCTGGCCCATCATTCTCGCCGATCGCGCGCTGTCGGATGGGCGCCACCTCGTGTTGGGCGACGTCGATGGTCCGCATCATCTCTGGCTTCGCGACACTCTTCCCGGGCAACCGCTGGCCTTTGTGATCGTGCGCGACGCAGCCATCGAAACCCGCCGGAGCGCCGCCTCGCGGCTCGACCGGCGCCTGGCCGGCGCACCGCCATCGCGCAAGCTGCGCGGTTTCCGACCCACCGCGTTCCAGCGCCAGCGTCTCAACCTCCTGCTTGATATCCTCGACGCGCTCGAAGGCGCGCATCGCGCGCCGACCTCGCACGAGATCGCCCGCCGCCTGGTCTATCCCGGCATGACGCTCGGGCGCGGCATGGAGTGGAAATCCTCGACCGAGCGCCGTCGCACCCAACGCCTGATCGGCGAGGCGCTCGCGCTCATGCACCGCGGATATCGAAACCTGCTCCGCGGAACGCTCGGGGGGGCGACAAAAACCAGCGCGCCAAAATAGCCGCTCCGGGGCGCCGGTTGTTCTCCGCCACGGTCCTCCCAATGGCTCTGCAAAAGCCGGGGCCGGCACCGTCAAGCAAGGAGGACGATCGTGCAGCCTGACCTATCCGCCGTGCGCCCGCGCTATCTCAAGACACCCGACGCTGCGACCCACCTCGGACTCAGCCCGCGGACACTCGAAAAGCACCGCTGCTACGGCACTGGCCCGGTCTATCGCCGGCTCGGCGGTCGAATCGTCTACGCGATCGATGACCTCGACGCCTGGGCAACGCGGGGCACGCGCAAATCGACGTCCGATCCGGGCATCGGCGTCGTCTATCCGGCCCGGCGCCGCCCTACCGAAGACTGAGCGCCCCCCGTGCGAAACACTTCCTTGCGCATCGGCGAGCGCGCGCAGCTCGACCTGTTCAGGTCAGTGCCCGGCGACATCGCGCCGCGCGATGCGCAGGATCTGATGACGTGGCCCTTCTTCAGCCTCGCAAAGTCGCGGCGCATCGCGCCAATCGACTTCCGCATGGGCGAAACATGGATCTCGGTAGAGGCCGTGCCTGAGCATGGCATGGCCACCATCTGGGATGCCGACGTCCTCATATGGGCGGCGAGCCAGCTCATCCAGGCACGCGACGCCGGCCGGCCGACCTCACGGCTGATGGCGACTACGCCACACGAAATTCTCGCTTTCACCGAGCGCGGCACCGGCAAGGCGAGCTATGATCGCCTTAAGGCGGCGCTCGACCGGCTGCAGTCGACCACGGTCGCCACGTCGATTCGTCAGCAGCATCAGCGCCGTCGCCACCGCTTTTCCTGGATCAACGAATGGCGCGAACTCGCCGACCATAACGGCCGCGCATTCGGCATCGAGTTGATCTTGCCCGACTGGTTCTATGCCGGCGTCCTCGATCGCGCGCTCGTGCTGACGATCGACCGCGCCTACTTCGCGTTGACCGGCGGACTGGAGCGCTGGCTCTATCGCCTCGTTCGCAAGCACGGCGGCCGCCAGTCAGGCGGCTGGAGCTTCGATGTCGAGCACCTCCATCTCAAGTCCGGCGTGCTGTCGCCGTATCGGCGGTTCGCGTTCGAGCTGCGCGGCATCGTCCAGCGTCAGCCGCTTCCCGGTTATGCGCTCAGCATCGAGCACCAGCTCGGCCGCGAGCGGCTGATCTTCGCGCCATTGCCGGCTGATTCGTTCGACCGTGCGATGCGCCGCGTGCGTCTTGCGTCTGTGGATAACCGGCGATGAGACACGGACTATCGGGAACAGCCGGGTTCGGACCATCGGGAACGCGATGTTCGGACTATCGGGAACGCGGGGGCCGTGTAACCTCAAGAAAACGCTCGGCGAATCCTGCTCTCTCTAACTGTCCTAATAGAGAAGAATCCTTCGGATTCTTGCTAACGGATGGTGCGTCTGTGGACAGCGCCGCTCGGCTGCTCGACGCGCGGAGGTCGCGATGAGCGTGCTCATTGGTGACTGCCGCGCTGTCATGCCGGCGCATGCGCCGTTCGACATGATCCTTGCCGATCCGCCCTATGGCGACACGTCGCTGGGATGGGATCGCCGCGTCGAAGGATGGCTCGCGCTGGCACGCCAGGCGCTCGCGCCGACCGGCTCGATCTGGCTATTCGGTTCTCTGCGGAGCTTTCTCGGTATCGCCGGCGACATTCGCGCGGCGGGTTTGCGCTACGCCCAGGAAATCGTCTGGGAGAAGCAGAACGGTAGCGCGTTCCACGCCGATCGGTTCAAGCGCGTCCACGAACTGATTGTTCAACTCTACCGCACCGATGCGCGCTGGGACGATGTCTATAACGACGTTCAGACCACGCCCGATGCCACCGCGCGCACCGTTAGACGCAAACGCCGCCCGCCGCATACCGGCCATATCGAACGGGGGCATTATGCCAGCGAGGATGGCGGGCCGCGGCTGATGCGCTCAGTCATCTACGCGCCGAATTGTCATGGCCGAGCGACCCACCCGACCGAAAAGCCGGTCGGTATTCTCGAAATCCTGATCCGCACCAGTTGCCCGCCTGACGGCCTGGTCGGCGATTGGTTCGCGGGTTCAGGTGCTGCGGGCGAAGCCGCCCGCGCGACCGGAAGGCGCTATCTTGGGTGCGAGATCGACGCCGATATGGCCGCGCGCGCCGACGCCCGCATCGCGGCCGTCCTGCCGTTCGGCGGGGTGCCTCTCGCATCGGACCCTCATTTTGGAGACCTACCATGAAGCAGCCGCCGCCCGGCGAGCGCGTGAGCACTGGCGTCGTTCCACCGCTCCGCGACGCCATGACCGACGTCGAACTGATCTGGATCGAGAAGCGTCTTGAGCATTGGATCCGCTTCGGGCGGATAGCCGCCGAACGAATCGTCAGCCGTCGAACCCGCGTCGTCTCGTTCCGCGCCAATGCGGTGTTCTCGTTCGTTCGCTGGGCTTCGAACGACTATGGCACGGTCCATTCACGGATCGACGTTCTGCGCGCCGTTGGCGCGCAAGAGGGCTATACGACGGTGCCGTTCGTGCGGCCGGGCGGCGAACTCCTGCTTTCGATCCAGGGCTGGCCGAAGGTCCGCGCCGTGCTCGCCGCGATCGACGCGGTGGAAGCCGCCGGCGTCGATCCGTGCGACGCCTCGCCTGATCACTGGCGCCATATCCAGAACCGTCTCTCCGCAGGCGAGCGGCCGAGACTCTATACCGCCCAACGCCATGCGGCATGGCTCAAGCGCAAGGCGATCGAGTCATGAGCCGGCTCGGTTATGTGCTGGTGACGCTGCTCGTCGCCGAACTTTTCACGACGCTGTTCGTCGGCGTCGCGTTGCTCGCGCCGCGTCCCCGGCTCATCTGGAACGCGAGCGCCAGCGCGCCGATCGGCCTCTATCGCCTGACGGCCACAGCGCATCCCGCTACCGGCGACCTGGTTGCGATCAAGTTGCCCCACGCGCTCGCGCGCTACATG
>CAYOTF010000111.1:0-9347 GCA_964406805.1 uncultured Zetaproteobacteria bacterium
CGGCTATTCGAGGCCGTTTGCGTGAGGCTTTGAGGCGCATCCAGGTAGAGCTTCAAATACCTGTCATCATGGTCAGTCACGATGTTGAAGATGCCCGTATATTAGCGCAGCAACACTGGCATATGCGCCAAGGAAAACTATTGGGCGGATTATTGGGCGGTTGCTCTAATAACGTAGAATCAGCACAAACAAGCATAGCGCAGGAGATACAATCATGAGCAATTTAACTCATTTCGATGCATCTGGTCGTGCCCGCATGGTCGATGTCTCGGCCAAAGAAGTGACCACTCGCATCGCCATTGCCAGCGGCGAGATTCACATGCTGCCGAGCACCTTGGAGCATATTCAACAGGGCAAGCTGAAAAAAGGTGATGTGTTGGCTGTCGCCGATGTGGCCGCAGTGATGGGAGCCAAACAAACCCCGAATTTGATCCCTATGTGCCATCCGCTGATGCTCTCCGGCATCAATGTGTCATTCACCGAACTGGATGATGCTTGCGGCCTCAAGGTGGAGGTGTCGGTGAAATGCAACGGTAAGACCGGCGTGGAGATGGAAGCATTGACTGCAGTCAGTACAGCTTTGTTGACTATTTACGATATGTGCAAGGCCGTCGATAAAGGCATGCGCATCACTGCCATTCAATTGGAAGAAAAACGCGGTGGTAAGTCGGGTGATTGGATTAAAAAGCCATAAGTTGCCATCTCTCTTGTATTTAATTATACCGCCACATATACTTGTTTATATATGTGGCGAGAAAAGAGGTGAATGATGGGGCAGGTTACAGTTTATCTTGATGATCAAACCGAAGCAGAAATGAATACGGCGGTTAAGGCTGCAGGTGTCTCTAAAAGCAAATGGGTGGCTAGAGTGATTCATGAAAAAGCAGGCAGTGATTGGCCTGTTCAGATCACGCAACTTGCAGGTGCCTGGTCTGATTTTCCCACGTTAGAAGAGATTCGCCAGTTCGATGCGGAAGATGTCAAACGTGAATCGTTTTGATGTATATTCTTGATACAAATACGCTCATTTATTATTTCAAAGGCATGGGCAACGTCGCGGACACATTGTTGCAACATCGCCCCAGAGATATTGCGATTCCTTCGCTTGTGCTTTATGAGTTGGAAGTCGGTTTGGCTAAATCATCAGATACTGAAAAGCGTCGCAACCAATTAGAAACTTTCATCAAACATGTCAGCATCATTCCCTTTGGCACTCAAGAAGCAAGAGTGGCAGCAACCATACGCGCGACTCTCGAAGCTATGGGTACACCAATTGGTCAGTTGGATATATTGATTGCAGGCACAGCGATTGCTCAACAAGGAATCCTGGTGACGCATAACAGCAAAGAATTTTCGCGTGTGGAAGCCTTGCAGCTTGAGGATTGGTTTTAAAACGATGAGCGTATCACATGCTATTGAAGATAACGTTCAATACGGGTTTTGATCTGATCGCGTACACGGCGGAACTCGGCCATGATTTCATCTTCGCTGCCGCAGGCTTTGGCCGGATCAGCGAATGGCCAGTGCTCACGTTTGCCGGCCATGGAAAAAACCGGGCAATGGGTATCGGCATGGCTGCATACGGTGACCAGCAGATCAAGTGTTTGCAGCAGGGTGGTATCCACAATCTCTGATTGCTGGGTTGATATATCCACACCAGCTTCCGCCATCACAGCAATCGCACGCGGATTCTTGCCGTGCGCTTCGATGCCGGCCGAGAACACTTCGTAATCATCGCCACCCAGCTGTTTCAGCCAGCCTTCGGCCATTTGTGAACGGCATGAATTGCCGGTGCATAAAAATAGTACACGTGTCTTGCTCATCGTGTGACTCCTTCCTTGTTGATATTGATACCGCATTGGTACCAGTTTTTACTGCGATTGACGATAGCTGCGACCGATAGCATCACAGGTACCTCTACCAGTACGCCGACGACGGTGGCCAGTGCCGCACCGGATTCAAAGCCGAACAGGGCAATCGCAGTGGCCACGGCCAGCTCGAAAAAATTGGATGCACCGATTAGCGCAGATGGCCCGGCAATACTGTGAGCTACGCCGAGCTGCCGGTTGAGCCAGTAGGCCAAAGCTGAATTGAAATAGACCTGAATGGTGATCGGAATGGCCAGCAACAGGATCACCAGCGGCTCAGCCAGAATCTGACCGCCCTGAAAACCGAACAGCAGGATTACAGTCAGCAGTAAGGCGGCCATGGATACAGGGTCGAGCAGTTTCAACACTGTATCGAGTCGGTTATTGGATAGCAGAACCCTGCGCACCAGCCAGGCGAGTATCACCGGCAGTACGATATACAACAGTACAGAGAGCAGCAGTGTGTCCCACGGTACACTGATCGATGCCACGCCGAGCAGCAAACCGACGATGGGCGCAAAAGCAAAGACCATGATGACATCGTTCAGTGCGACCTGTGAGAGGGTGAACTGCGCATCGCCGCCGACCAGCCGCGACCAGACAAAGACCATGGCCGTACATGGTGCTGCGGCCAGCAGAATCAGCCCAGCGATGTATTCGGGGATTTTGTCGTCAGCCAGCAGCGGGGCGAACACATGGCCGATAAACAGCCAGCCGAGCAATGCCATCGAAAATGGCTTGACCAGCCAGTTTATGCCGAGTGTGACAGCAATACCGCGCCGGTGCTGCCAGACCTGATGCAGGGCGCTGTAATCAATTCTTAGCAGCATCGGAAAGATCATAGCCCAGATCAGCCCAGCAACCGGCAGATTGATCTGCGCGACCTCCATGCTACCGAGTAACTGAAATACCGATGGAAACAGATAACCCAGCCCAATACCGACAGCGATGCAGAGAAACACCCACAACGTCAAAAAACGCGCAAATAGTCCGATGGATTGATTCGTTGATGACATATGACCTCCTGTTTCGGCAAACTATATCCGTTAATCCGGATATAGCAAATTATGTGCATTTATCGAATGGCGAAATAGGCAAGAAGGAGTACTCAGCTATATTAAACTGCTGGATCGGTTTACCATGTTGCCAGACAGAAGTGATATTGCACATTGCATTTATGCAATATGACGGAGTATCTATCCGTCTATAGGAGGGGAATATGTGTAATGCTGATTACTTATATTTCTTAGTTATGACAATAGGAGAGAACATTGAGTGAAGTGGTTGAAATAGCTTACGCTGCCGCATCAAATAGGCTGTGTTTTTTTACGGGGACAGGTTTTTCGAAGGCGGTGACTAAGAATAAAGCGCCAACGTGGCAAGGGTTATTAGAAGAGCTCTGCGACATGCTTCCAGATGGAGACATGCTCAAAGGGGGATTATTCCCAACTGGGAAAATAAGTGCTTTAAGCCTCGAAGAATCAGCTCAAGTTATTTCAATCCAGTTAAACTCAATCGAGAAGAGTATACATGAAGAGGTTGCGGATATAATTTCATCAATTCCTCTTCAAGGTAAGAACACTGAAGTTAAGGCGTTCTTTTCCAATAAGTCTTTTAGAGTGATAACGACTAATTACGATAAGCTTGCAGAAGAACTTGCTGAAGACAATGAGTGTCAGTCAATAACCCCTGGCTTACCTATTCCAAGATCGCCTGCAAATATTAAGGTTTATCACGTTCATGGTTCAATAGATTCGCCAAATAATATGATTGTTACATCAGATGATTATTTTCAGTTTATAAATAACAGTTCATACTTTTCAAAAAAGTTGAGTACAGTACTGCATGAAAATACAGTGGTTATTTTAGGTTATTCGCTTGGAGATACAAATCTTAAAGCCATTATGAGTGACCATAAGGGGTTTTCTAAAAATCATGTTGTTAGCTCAAACATTTTCCTAGTAGCAAGGTCCTCTGTTGATCAGCATATTAAAGATTACTATTCACATTGCTATGGTATTCGTGTTATCGATGACACTGATGTTGAAGAGTTTTTTAAAATGTTGAACGAAGCAATTCCCAAAGTTGAAAGAATTGTCGAGAGGTCCATAACTGCAATTAGAAAAGTGGTTTATGAAGGAAATTCTTTTAAAAAGAGCTATCTAAAGCTAGAAGACTCTTTTACGAAAATAATCTCTTCCTTATCTGCTGAAGGTTTAAGTTTAAATGATAAACGAGTTGTTACAGCTATTGGTGAAATTATTGATTTGAAGCGTGAGTTAACTAGTGAGCCTGATGCGTGGGAACAATATGTTCACTTGGCTAAATGGCTGATCTATCTCGGATCTGTATTGGAAATAAAAGGAACCTCAATTGAGGAAATCTACCTTAAAGCAGTATTAAGATCGATGCATACAATGAGCAAGAGATTAGTGATAGGTTATTCATGGCATGCATACAATGCTTGGAAAGCTAGGTGGCCCTCTATAATTGCTTCGAACCGAGCATTAATTAAAGGCCACATCCATGAAAGTTCAATTGATGCTGATGCTCTCTCCATTGTGGATAGCATATAGATAACGAGGGATTAAGTCTTGCAATATAACATTCACCTATGCCTTGCGACAGATGAGTAGCAGCAGGGGGCGCTTTGAGCTGTAAGTACCTGCTGTCTGAGGCGCTGGTTTTGATACAGTTGGCAACGGATAAGTGGAGGTGCCGGATGGGTGAACATGAGCAGATCAACTATGTGGAGTTTGCGAGCCGGGATATAGCGGCGAGCAAAGTATTTTTCAGTCGGGTGTTCGCCTGGACGTTTGAGGACTACGGGCCGGACTATGCGGCATTTTCCAATCAGGGGCTGGATGGCGGTTTCTATCGTTCGGAGCATTGCTCAACAGTGGAGCAGGGCGGAGCGCTGATTGTGTTTTATAGCCGTGATATCGGAGCCACGCAGGCCAAGGTGGAGCAGGCCGGTGGTGTGATTGTAAAGCAGCTGTTTCCGTTCCCAGGTGGTAGGCGGTTCCATTTTCGTGAACCCGGAGGCAATGAATTTGCCGTTTGGTCGGAATAAGATCGCATGGGTCACAGGTAGCAGTATCGATGGCAGAGCCGTTCAAAAATCATTTCAATAAAGCGATGATCACCGGCATGGCCGGACACTTTCAGCATCAGTGGGCTGCATTCGATGCCGATGCTTTTGTCGCTACTGCTTCAAACGATCTGGAAAGTTTGGAGCTGAAAGCCCGTTCGCAGCAGATAGAGCAGGCTATGCTCAGGTATATGCCGGATGATTTTGCACAAGCCGGTGAAATCATGCGCGCAAGTCTCGCACCTGCCCTGAACGGCGATATTTTCGGTCAGTCTGTAAATGAGGCCGGTATTGCTGGCTGGGCAATTATGCCAATGGCCGATTATGTTGGCCTGTATGGGCAGAGTCATTTCAACCTCTCCATGAGCTTGCTCAAAACATTTACCAGCCGTTTTTCATCGGAATTCGGCATACGTTTTTTTCTGTTGCAGCAGCCGAAGCAGACACTGGCTGTGTTGAAGCAGTGGACGGGCGATGTGGACAGACACGTGCGGCGGTTAGCATCGGAAGGTAGCCGCCCGCGACTGCCGTGGGCGATGCAGCTGCCGGCATTGATTGCTGACCCCACGCCGGTGGTCGAATTGCTGGAGCTACTGAAAGATGATGAAAATGCCTATGTGCGGCGTTCTGTGGCCAATCATCTGAATGATATCGCCAAGGATCATCCGAGTCTGGTAATCGATATTGCTGCACGCTGGATGCAGGGGGCGGGAAAAGCCCGGCAGGCTCTGCTGCGTCATGCTTGTCGTACGCTGATCAAGCAGGGGGATCGGCGCGTGCTGCAGCTGTTCGGCTTTCATCCGCCGTTGCTTGCGCCTGTAAGTCTTGAATTGCAAACGCCGAATGTGGTGCTGGGCAGCGCCTTGCAGTTTTCCATAATCATCCGCTCAAACGCGGCTCATGAGCAGGCTTTGATGGTCGATTATATTATTCATCACCGCAGGGCGAACGGCAACACATCGCCGAAAGTGTTTAAGTGGCGCAAGCTAGCCTTACAGGCTAAGGCATCACGTGGCTTTACAAAAAACCATGCGATCAGGCCGATCACTACGCGGGTCTATTATCCGGGTCTGCACAGACTGGAAGTGGTGGTGAACGGAGTAAGTCTTGCAACAGTGGGTTTTCAATTGCTGATGCCCGATTGATGGTTTTCTCTGAAGTGGCTAGCAGCTGATTTTTTTCACCCGTTCTGCATCGTTTTTTAACATTGTTTCGATCTGGTTCAGTTTGCTCAATTCGGTGATGAAACAGGCATAGGGGCTGTCTTCTTTTATTGCCAGCCGGTAGTGAATCCATAAACCATCCCTGCGGCTGCTTACTAAACCTGCGCTGCGTAATGTACTCAAATGACGGGAAATGCTGCTCTGCGGCAGCTCCAGCACTTGTACGAAATGACAGACACAGAGTTCTTCCTGCCGGGTTAACAGATGCACGATACGTAACCGGATCGGGTCGGCCAGCGCCTTGAAGAAGGTGACCGAAGGCATGGGCGTATCGGCTTGCTGCAGCGATGACGGTGAAGTAGGCATGACGAACTGTGGCGGCTGAGCCTATGAAATTCAATCATTGTTTGATGATATGTTGTTTTTGAAAACTTATTCTAAATCAACGGAAACCGAAATAGCCATATCAGATTTTAAAATATGTGAATATTGACGACTATTGCCATGGTGATTATTGTGGAGTGTGAAGGAGACTGAAACGATGAGCCGCAGTTTAAATGCGCCTTACGGTGCTTGGTTTTGTTTCGTGAATTGGGGTGAGTAAATGTAACAACAATATTGGACGTGGGTTTGAATTCACAGTTGCGACTATTGCGACGACGGTAGAGTCAGGAGGTAGGACATGCATGAACTGATTATATTCTTGCTAGTGCTAAAAATAATAGAGTGATGAATGTGTGCGTATTTGAGCTTACGGGGTGTAACTCACGGTATTATATTTTGCATGACAATAGCTTGTTATTAAAGCTTTATTCAATATTTTTATGTCTTCTGCTAAGGCTGGCTGGGGTGTAATGGCAACGATTACGTTTGAAAACGAGACGGTGATTGAAGAAAACAATCTGGATCAGTCACTGCTGGATATTGCCCTGAAACATGGCATTCCGCATATGCATGTGTGTGGTGGTCATGCGCGTTGTTCTACTTGCCGGGTGATTGTATGTCAGGGCGCAGACAATGTGCTCCCCAAAAATGCAGCAGAGAAGAGACTCTCTGATAGCAAGGGTTTGGAGAATAATATTCGTCTGGCCTGTCAGACCCGCGTGCAAGGAGCGGTGACAGTCCGGCGGCTGGTTTTGGATGATCAGGATGCAGACCTGGCTATGCAGTGCAAACAGCAAGAAAGCACGGGCAGGGAGCAGGCTGTTGCCATTTTGTTCAGTGATATTCGTGGCTTCACGCGTTTTTCCGAGCGCCATTTATCTTATGATATTATTCATATTCTCAATCGCTATTTCCAGGAAATGGGTGAGGTGGTATTGGCCAATCACGGTTATATTGATAAATATATGGGTGATGGTTTAATGGCTCTGTTCGGAGTGGATGAGCCGGATGCTTCAATCAACTGTATGCATGCAGTGACTGCAGCGATGCAAATGACTGAAGCGCTGGAGCGCGTGAATAGCTATCTCAAGAAAAACTTTAATGAGTGTTTTGAAATTGGTATTGGCATCCATTACGGCCAAGTGGTGTTGGGCAATATTGGCCATCGTAAAAAAGCCCAGTTCACTGCGATCGGGGATGCAGTCAATGTGGCCAGTCGTATAGAAGGTGAAACAAAGAGGATTGACTCACCTATCCTTGTTTCGCAGTGCATGCATGCGCATATTTGGCAGCAGGTTCAGCTGGGGAAAACACTAAAAACAGGGTTGAAGGGGAAAAGCGGTGATTACCTGTTATATGAAGTGCTGGGGCTAAATATTACATGATTAAAGTTCTGTTTTTTGGTTCGATTGCAGATACGCTGGGGCAGCGGGAACGTTTGCTGCCAGGGGGTGAAGGCATGGCGCTGGCCGATGTACTCAAGGCAGTTGCTTGTGCAGATTTTAAGCCGTTGCTGGTGGCAGTAAATCAGACTCAAGTGAATGATATGAATAGGCTTGTGAAAGCAGGCGATGAGGTGGCGCTGATGCCACCGTTTTCGGGAGGGTGATGTGAGTGAACAAATACAACCTGTTCGCATTCAGGTCGAAGACTTTTCGATGGCAGTGGAAGTGGATGCTTTGCGTGCAAACTCCAAACGTATCGGTGGCATTGTAAGCTTTCTCGGTTGTGCGCGGGATTTCTCGGAAGGGCGTGATGTGTTTTCTATTGCCTTTGAGCAATACGCGGGCATGGCGGAAAAGGCGATGCAGGCCTTGTCTGACGAGGCGATGCAGCGATTCGATATCATCGCTGTGCGTATGGTGCATCGGGTGACGATGGTGCATGCCGCTGATCAGATTGTATTGATCGTGGTGGGGGCGGAGCACAGGAAGCCGGCGTTTGAAGCCTGTGAATGGTTGATTGATACGCTGAAACAGCGGGTGCCGATCTGGAAAAAAGAAACTACGCCTGATGGTGATTCCTGGGTGACGGAGCACCCATGAGTGTACCTAGTGTGTTTGTAACGACTATGGAGATGCGACTTCGAACGCGTTGTCATTTGCTAGTGTTGGCGCGGCTAACACCCCAGGGTGCTCTCTCTGCTGCAAGCAGCATTCACCTTGAGCCGCACTTCCGAAGAGGGTGAGTATGACTCCAATTCTGTCACTGGTTGGTAGTGCTAATTCGGGTAAAACTACACTGATGGAGAAGTTGGTGCGCGAACTGACTGCCAAGGGTTTGCGCATTGCCACCATCAAACATAGCCATCATCAGCCGGAACTCGATACCCCCGGCAAGGATAGCTGGCGGCATAAACAGGCCGGTGCCGTGACTTCATTTCTGATCGGTCCGCAGCAGATGATGATGGTGGCCGATGTTGAAGAACAACTGAACCCCAATCTGCTGGCCAGCCGCTATTGCGATGATTTTGATCTGGTGTTGGTGGAGGGCTATAACACCCTGCCCGGTGCAAAAATCGAGGTGCTACGGGCAGCGCGTTCAACCACGCTGCGTTGTGCTCCAGAGGAGCTGATTGCGCTGGTGACGGATGTGGAAGAGGTGCAGATGGTTTTGCCGTCCGATGTGTTGCAAACCGTGCCGCGATTCGGTTTGAACGATGATCAGGCTGTGGCGGCATTGATACTGGCGTGGTTGAGACAGGAGGCGTGCCATGGGTGAGAAATATACTGCGATAAATGATCGGCATCGTGGTTTTATTGCCAAGCAGCAGATGTTTTTTGTAGCCACGGCGACACAGGATAGCCGCATCAATCTATCGCCCAAAGGGTTGGATAGCCT
>CAYOTF010000112.1:0-9190 GCA_964406805.1 uncultured Zetaproteobacteria bacterium
AAAACGTCGGAGAAAATCCTCAGACTTACTGGAGAAAACGCTCATATCACAATTGCAGAGCTTGCATCGGCAATAGGCGTGTCTGGTCGTTCGATTGAAAGGAATATTCAAAAACTGCAACAGCATGGAAAGTTAAAGCGCGTAGGGCCAGCCAAAGGCGGTTATTGGGAGGTGCTGAAGTGATGATGTGCGCATTTCGGTGCCTGCTCTTGCTTCGCGCATTTGGGGCTATTCATCAATTCAATTTTGTCGAACAGAAAACATGACGGGGTACTGATTTGGAGCGTAAACACATAAATGATTCAGCCATCCAAAATCTATTGGATGAGGGCAAAGGGAGTCGGCTGGAATTCAAGCGGGACTTATCTTCTCCGAAACCGGTTTTGAAAACCTTGGTGGCGTTTGCCAATACGGCGGGCGGAACTCTGATCATCGGCAGAAAGGATGGTTCCCGCAAAGCTCCTGCATGGAAACTTATAGAAAGGGTGCAGAAAGAAACTGGTGCTTGGCAGAATGATGGCAAGTGAATTTAAGTAAGGAATGAAGGGTTTAGAAAGAGGCTGGGAGAGGTATTAGAGATATGAAGCTGGAAGATTTCAAGGCAGGGGAATGGAAGCAGCAATATCAGTATAAAAGTTTTGTTCCTGGGCTCATCAACCGGGAATGGACGTGGGATGATCCGGGCACGAATATGCTGTTGGCTGAAGCGAACAGAGCTCTGGGTGAATTGAATGCGTTTTCTCTGATCGTTCCTGATATTGATTTGTTTATCCAAATGCATGTGGCTAAAGAGGCGCAGACATCCAGCCGCATTGAGGGTACGCAAACTGAGCTTGATGAAGTGCTCATGCCGGAAAATCAAATTGCGGCGGAAAAACGAGATGACTGGCGTGAAATTCAAAATTATATTCAGGCCATGAATGAGTCGGTTGATGCTTTGAATCGCTTGCCGCTTTCCAATCGTTTATTAAAACAGGCGCATGAAACCATGTTGCAAGGGGTGCGTGGTAAACATAAACAGCCTGGCGAGTTTCGTAGTAGTCAGAACTGGATCGGTGGATCCAACCTGAAGGATGCCGCTTTTATTCCGCCTCATGCTCAGGATCTGCCCGATCTTATGCGTGATCTGGAGCAGTTTTGGCATAACGATACGGTGGAGGTTCCGCATCTTATTCGGCTGGCGATCAGTCACTATCAGTTTGAGACGATTCATCCATTTTGTGATGGCAACGGACGAGTTGGTCGCCTGATGATTCCACTTTATCTTATTAGTCATGGTGTTCTCAGCAAGCCATCGTTATACCTTTCTGATTTCTTTGAGCGCAATCGAGCCGGTTATTATGATGCTCTGATGCAGGTGCGTGTTTCCAATGACCTGGTGCACTGGGTTCGATATTTTCTCAATGGTGTGCTGGAAACAGCAACCAAAGGGCGAAATGTATTTCAGCAGATTCTGCTGTTGCGTACTGAAACCGAGCAGAAGGTTCTTGCGCTTGGGCGACGAGCCGCCAATGCTCAGCGGCTACTTAGTTTGCTGTACCGGAAGTCGATTGTTACAGCGGCAGATATTTCATCCTTTCTTGAAATATCCACACCGACTGCAAACGCACTGATTAAAGAGATGCAGCAGTTGGGTATCATGAAAGAAATCACCGGACTACATCGAAAGAGAGCGTATGTGTTTGAAGCTTACCTTAAGCTTTTCTTTAGTTAAGGTTTAGCGTTAAACTTTAACTAAAAGATATTTTACGTTAAAGTTGATGCAGAATTGATGGCAAATAGTTTTCATGGAAAGAGCCTGGAGAGATGGTCACGGATGCAGTAAGTTGTGCCTGGTCTTGTTTCGCGCATGAGTAACAGGGTGTTGGAAAGAGAATGAAAGCAGACGAGGCGATATGCAGTTGCTTGAACGACTACAGAAGATGGGAGAGATAGAAGGTAAATGATGGGGCAAACCATGTCAGAAAATGATTCTCAAATCCTCATCTATCAAACGGATGACAACAGCATCAAGGTTGATGTCCATCTTGAAGATGAAAGCGTCTGGCTGACACAGGCGCAAATGGCGATGTTGTTTGATAAAATTAATGAGTTGCAAACACGCATTCGAGAGATTCGTCTGTCAGAACGTTTTTTCTATCAGAAGATTAAGGACATCTATATGACCAGCATTGATTACGATCCGGGTGATGAAAATACCATCCGGTTTTTTAAGCTTGTGCAAAACAAACTATTGTGGGCGATCAGTCAACAGACTGCGGCAGAGCTTGTATATCGCAAAACATTATGCCAGTAACACTTATTCTGGGTGGTGCGCGCAGCGGTAAAAGTCGCCGCGCTGAAGCTCTCGCTCTGTCGCTTTGCGAGCATCCGGTTTATATCGCGACTGCACCATTGATCGAAGGTGACCATGAATGGCTGGCTCGCATTGAGAGGCATCGTAACGATCGTGATGATCATTGGCGGTTGCTTGAAGAGGAACTGGAACTGACCCGTGTGTTACAGAAGCATGCAATCAAAGGGCAAACAGTGTTGGTGGATTGTTTAACACTGTGGTTGTCCAATCTGATGCTTGCCGATAAAAACATAGATATTGAAACAGCGATACTGTGCAAATTGCTTCCGACGTTGCCGGGTCATGTCATTTTGGTGAGCAATGAAGTGGGCATGGGGCTGGTGCCTGAAACAAGCGAAGGACGTGTGTTTCGTGATGCACAGGGGCGCTTGAATCAGCAAGTTGCCGCACTGGCGGATCGGGTGGAATTTGTTGTGGCCGGATTACCGGTGTGCGTGAAAGGGGAGTGCTAATGTCGTGAACACAAAAACACTTGATCAACCAATAATCGAGCAATCAATCGAGAAACAGGCGCGGGCGCATCAGGATATGCTCACCAAACCGCACGGTGCATTGGGTAAAATGGAAGATGTGGCGTGCTGGTTTGCGGTTCGGCAAGGCAAGGTGAATCCCGATCAGCTGAATGTACATATTGCAGTGTTTGCCGGCGATCACGGCGTGGTTGCAGCAGGGGTTTCCGCGTATCCATCGGTAGTGACGGGTGAAATGGTCAAGAACTTCGCGCGCGGTGGAGCCGCGATTAATGTGTTGGCGCGGCGTTGCGGGGCGAGTTTATCGGTGGTGGATGTGGGTGTTGCGGGTGATCTGTCTGACGTTGCAGGCATTGAACACATGAAAGTGAAAGCGGGTACACATAATTTATTGCACGAATCGGCCATGAGTGAAGCGGAATGCAGTGCGGCTGTAGCAGTGGGGCGGGAGCAGGCCAAGGCTGCGATTGCTGCTGGCGCGAATCTGCTGATTGCCGGTGACATGGGCATTGGCAATACCACCGCTTCCGCTTGTTTGATTTGCCGGTTGGCCGATGCATCGCCGCAATCGGTGGTGGGGTTTGGAACTGGCGTGAATGATGCAGGTAGACAGCTAAAAATCGATGTGGTCAGACAAGCTTTAATACGCATCGCCGATGTGCCCGATGAGCAAGTTTTGCAGCAAGTGGGTGGCTTAGAAATTGCCGCCATGGCCGGCTTTTATCTGCAGGCAGCAGAATCAGCCATGCCGGTGTTGATTGATGGTTTTATTGCTTCGGCAGCTGCCTTGGCTGCACAAGTGATGCGGCCGACAGTCAGAGATTGGATGCTGGCCAGTCATGTGTCGCAAGAGCATGGCCATGCTTTGGCGCTGGATGCGCTGGGCTTATCGGCGTTGATTAATTTTGAAATGCGTTTGGGCGAAGGTTCGGGGGCAGCATTGATGGTACCATTATTGCAGTCGGCGATTGCTCTGCACAATGAAATGGCGACGTTTGAAAGCGCCGAAGTCACTGATAAATATGCATAGTTATTTACTGTTTCGGAGGTGCGACTTTAGTCGCGCATTTATCGCTTGGTATCATGAGAGGCTGAAGTCTCACCCCCATTTTTGTTATGCAAGAAGTCGGCATGCCTGAAGCTGAACCCATCATCATTGATCTGCTACGCCATGGTGAAGTGGCGGCGGAAGGCTGGGCGTTTCGCGGCAGTACCGATTTACCATTGTCCGAAAACGGCTGGCAACAGCTGCGTGCGGTTGGCGCGAGCTTGCCCAAAGTGGATCATATTGCCACATCACCCTTGCAGCGCTGTCATCTTTTTGCTCAAGAACTGAATATTGCACAACAAAGCCAGTTAGTAGTTTTGAATGATATGCGTGAAATGGATTTTGGCGATTGGGAGAATAAAAGTTTTGATGAACTTCATAAGCTTAACAGTGCTTTATTAAATAAGTTTTGGGATTCTCCTGTTGGCATTCAACCGCCGGGTGGAGAAGCATTTGATGTGTTTGCATTGCGCGTAATTGATTGTTGGGAAACGTGGGTTTCAGCTGATTTGGGTGAGCATCGTTTGCTGGTGGCGCATGGCGGTGTGATTCGTGTGCTGTTGGCACATATCATGGGTATGCCGATGTCTGCGCTGTGGCGTTTGCATTTGCCGTATGCGTCTTGGAGTCGGGTTTCATTATGCAAAGGGCATCAGCCACGGGTGCTGTTTATGAATAGGGAGCCCGGATGCGGAATTTGATTCTGGCCTTTCAATTCTTAACACGCTTGCCGATGCCTGTGTTACTCGATGTAAAAAGAGATGAACTTGCAAATTCGGCTGCGTGGTTTCCGGTGGTAGGCTTGAGCATCGGTGTGTTGCTGGCTATTGCCGCGATGTTGGGAACATATGCCAGCCCGTGGGTAGGTGGGCTGTTGGTGGTATTGATGTGGATAGCTGTCACCGGTGCGCTGCATTTGGATGGGGCTGCAGATTTGGCCGATGCTCTGGGGGCATCACATGGTCGTGTTGATGATGATTGTGAATCGTTTCTGGCGGTGCTGAAAGATCCACATGTCGGCTCTTTTGGTGTGGTGGTGTTGGTGTCGATTGTGGTGATCAAACTGGTGGCTGTGGCTGCATTGCTTGAAGCCAATGGTGAATCGAATACCACGTTTTTATTGCTGTTGGTGATTCCAGCCTGGGCACGTTTGGGTGCGGTGTGTTGGGGGCAAGCGCTTAACGCTCTGGCTCCGGGGCATGGTGAGTCATTTTCAGGTCAACGTTTGCATCAGAGTATGTGGTTTTGGGGTTTGGCTTTGTTTGTTTTGAGTGCACTGGCGCTTTCGTTCTGGTTTGCCGTGGTTGCTGTGTTCAGCCTGTTTTTATGGGGTGTTTTTTTGCAACGGCGAATTGGTGGCATGAATGGCGATTGCCTCGGTGCCGGTATTGAATATTGTGAGTGTGCAATGCTATTGGCGGCTGTTTTAATCTTGTGAGTGAGGGGGATATATAATGAAACCAACGCTATTACCCTATCAACGCCATGCCATTCTATGTTGTGGTAAAAACTGTGGAGAAAATATATCCCTGTTTCGTTATTTGAAAAAACGCTTGGCGGATGAAGGGCTTTATACAAACGATTCAACCACGGTGCGGATCAATAAGGCCACGTGTCTTGGTGTTTGTTGTGAAGGACCGATTATGGTGGTGCATCCGGAAGGTGTTTGGTACTGCCGTTTGGATGAAGCGGCGATTGATCGCATTATTGACGAGCACTTTAAGGCTGGACGCGTGGTTGAAAATCTGTGTTTTCATGTCGCGGCTGATCAGGAGGATGAGAGAGTGGAGGAGGCTGGCAAAGGCTGAAATTCCAGCTACACTGGCGATATTGGCTTTGTTGTTGAATCGAGGTTTCGGATGCGTTTTTTCATTATCATCATCGCAGTGTTGTTGTGTTCTCCTGCCTTGCAGGCGGCCAGCCTCGAGCAGCAGCGAGATGTGTTTCAAGAGGCTCGTAAAGCTTTAAATCAGCATCACATTAAACAGTTCGATAGGCTTAAAAAGCAACTGCACGATTATCCGCTTACCCCTTATCTCGATATTTGGCAGGCGCGTAAAACCCTTGATAAGGGTGATGACAGCTTGGTAGCCGCAGCGCTTTCCCGTTATGCCGATGTGCCGGAAACAATCAATTTACGCCGAGTCTGGTTGAAATATTTGGTTAAAAAGGCGGAGTGGGGCGCAGTACAGCGTATGATTGTTGCGCATCCAACGTTGGCCAAACGCTTTCCGGTATCTGCCATGATGGCGGCTTGGTTTGTTGGTGATAAGAAAAATGCCATGCGATTATTCTCGGATCGGTGGGTGGCCGGTAAAGCAATCACATCGTTATCAAAACCGTTGTATCAGGCATGGTTAAAACAAGGTCATCCGAGCGATGTGGAGCGTTGGAAGCGTGTGGGTTTTTTTGCCAAAAAAGGGCAATGGAAAAAAACACGCCAGCTTTCCCAAGCATTTCCCAAGTCGCAAAAAGCATGGTTAACATATTGGCGTGATGTACAAAAGAAGCCTGCAAAAGCATTGGCCACATGGCCTGAATCACTCTCTACAGCGGCGGCATCTGTGCCTGCGGGTTTGATCATAAACGATGGTATTCAACGTTTATCGCGCAAGGATGTGGTGAAAGCATGGCAGGGGTTGCAAGAGCTTCAATCCACGCAGCATCAATTGGATTCAGATTTATTTTTCAGTCTTCAACGCAGCATCGCTTTAAGGGCTGCGAAACAACATAAACAAGTAGCTTTTGTCTGGCTGGCTCAGTTGCCGGAAAGCTTTCAGACGAAGGAGAGCCGTGGCTGGCAGGTGCGGTTGGCGGTGCTGTCTAAAAACTGGATGGATGTGTTGGTGGTGATCGGCCTCATGCCTGAAGAGCAAAGTCAGCAGGATCGTTGGATGTATTGGCGGGCTCAGGCTTTTGAAGCGCTCGACTATAACGATCTGGCTAACGATCTGTTGATCAAGCTTGCGGCGGGGCGGGGCTATTATAACTTTTTAAGTGCCGAGCAGCTTGGTCTGGGGTTTCATCTTAAAGCATCAAAAATTACCACGTCGCCTGAATCAATTGAAGCGGTGGAGCAGATGGCCGGTATTCGCAGGGCATACGAATGGCTGCAGCTTGGTAAACGCAGTAAAGCGACGCGTGAATGGCATTATGCGCTGGCAGACACAGATCAAGCGCATTGGAAGGCAGCTGCAATTATTGCTTCACGCTGGCAGTGGCATGACCAGGTGATTCGAGCAGCATTTAAAGCCGGTGAAATGGATGCTTTGGTGGATCGCTTTCCCTTGAGTTATGCAACAATAGTACGACGGGAAGCCGGTAAAACTGGTCTGCAAGCCGCTTCGATCTGGAGCATTATTCGACAGGAATCGGCGTTTAATCAGTATGCCCGATCCTATGTTGGAGCGAAAGGTCTGATGCAGCTAATGCCGGCTACAGCGCGGCATGTGGCGCGCAAGTTGCACATGCATAAGGGCACGCCGCCACTGTTTTCAGCTGCAACCAATATTCGTTTGGGAGCGAGTTACCTGGCCGACATGAAACAGCGCTTTGGTAGCTTGGCCTTGGCTGCCGCAGCTTATAATGCCGGCCCACACCGCGTTTCAGCATGGCTTGAACGTGTGTCGTTTGAATCGCCTGCTGCGTGGTTGGAAGCAATTCCTTTTAAGGAAACCCGTCGTTATGTGCAGCAGGTGATGGCTTTTGTCACCGTTTACGAATGGCGAGATAACAAGCCTTCATCGAGTCTTATGGCGCGCTTGCGTGGTCGAGGCGTGGATGTGAGCTTTAATCAAGCGGTTTCGGTTCATGAGGCTTTGAAATAAGCCACACTACCGTAGGCTTGATTTATCTATGGTTTCCTGTTGAGTTCGAGTCTGCTCTGATCCGATTATTCCCCTGGAAGGTAATATGCTAAAACGATTTATTGTGTTGTTCATGATGCTTTTTTCATTGGCAGGCTGTGCCGGTGTGGTGGCGGTTGGTGGTGCCGTTTCAGGCTATGTGGTGGATAATTTCAAGGGTTTGGAAAACAGTATGCCGGTTGGTCTGAACGCATCGATGGCCGCTGTGCAGCGTGGTTTGAACGAGACTGGTTTTGCAGTTGATATTATTGAGTTTGGCCAGGATGCTTATCTGGTACGTTTTGCCAATGGTAAGCTGGAAGGCCTGTTGAAACTCTCACAGCAGACTAGAAAGCTGACTACTCTGTATATCAAGGTGAAGAGTTCGGGTGGTGTGGTACGTGAGGCATCGGTTGAACGCACGGTGCTTGAAGTGATCGCGGAGCAATCCAAAAAAATCAGTAAAAGAGCCCGTTTTAATTATGCCGGTTACAACTTCATTCGTGCAAAAGCATCACGATTCAGCAAAAAGATGGGGCGTTACAGACGCGGTGCGGATTTGAAAGTATCGCCCTCGCCAAAGAAAGAATGGTTGCGGGTTAAAATGCCTTCGGGCAGTTTGGCCTTTTTAAAAGGCAAGTTGCCGAACAAAAAAAGTCATAAGTCATCCCATCGTAATCGCGGCGCATAAAACATCGTTTTTGAGCCCGTGATCCAAAGCATTTGAAAATGATGGTTTGAGGGGTGGTTTGAGGCTTGCTCCGAACAACTTCCCCCCCTATAGTGCGCGCCTGTTTTTCGGAGGTTATATTTAATGGCAACTATTATTCGTTTGAGCCGTGGTGGTCGCAAGAAGCGTCCTTTTTATTCTGTAGTGGTAATGGATGAACGTAAACGTCGTGATGGCGCATTCATTGAAAAGCTGGGTTATTATGATCCGTGTACTGAGCCAGAAGTAATTAAATTGGATTTGGATCGTGTAAAAGCATGGACTGATCAGGGTGCTAAAGTATCCGATCGTGTGGCCAGCATTATGCGTAAGGTTTCTGCTGAAGCTTAATCCAATCACTGTAGCAAAGCCTGAGTAGGCTTATGGCTTGTGATTCATATTTGCATATCGGTGATTTTGTTGGGGCGCATGGTCTCAAAGGAACACTGATTGTTTATTCTCATACCCGGCCCGCCAATGCGGTTGCCGGGTATTCTTGTTGGCGGATTGGTAAAACTGCCGAGTCTGCAACAGTTTATTCGGTCAAACGCTGTTGGCAGCATGGTAAACGTACGCTGGTTGAGTTGGACGGTGTGAACGATTGCAATCAGGCAGAAAGTTTCAAAGGTCTGAAAATCTGGATTGCGGCATCGGAAGTGGAAACCGACGATGATGAATACCTGTGGGAAGAGTTGATCGGTTGTATCGTGCTGCGTCAGGCCAATGACGAGGTGCTGGGTACGGTGACTGCGCTGGAAGAAT
>CAYOTF010000113.1:0-8992 GCA_964406805.1 uncultured Zetaproteobacteria bacterium
CGTTACCGCCCGCGATGGGCGCGGCCATCGCCATCAACTTCCAGCCAACCGGCGGCGGCAAGGCGGCGATCACCGGCGACTTCGTGCTGACAGCGTCGGAGGTCAATCCGGTGCTGCGCGAGTTGCGGCAGAACGGGATCGAGGTGACGGCGCTCCACAACCACATGCTCGACGACGAGCCGCGCCTGTTCTTCATGCACTTCTGGGCCAATGACGACGCGCAGAAGCTCGCGCGCGGGTTGACCGCCGCGCTCAGCCATGTCGCGGTCGCGGCGAACTAGGGCGCAGCGATGAAACCCTGGAGGGGATGTGCAGCGGCACTGCTGCTGGCGCTGCCGGGGTGCAGCCAGGCACAACCGACCGATCCGCACTCCCCTCTCGTGCTGGAGCGAACGATCTCGCTCCCCGACACCAGGGGGCGCATCGACCATCTGGCGGTCGATCTGGCGGACCATCGGCTGTTCGTTGCCGAGATCGCCAACGGCACGGTCGATGAGGTCGATCTTGAGGCCGGCAAGGTCATCGGCCGCATCGCCGGCCTTGGCGAACCGCAGGGCGTCGCCTGGCTTCCGGCGACCCACGAATTGGTGGTCGCCTGCGGTGACGGCTCGGTCCGCTTCTATGACACAGAGCTTCACGAGCGGGCGCGGATCGCGCTTGAGGACGATGCCGACAATGTGCGGGTCGATCCGCGCAACGGCCATGTCATCGTCGGCTATGGCAAGGGCGGCCTCGCCACGATCGATCCCGTCCGTCACACGGTTCTCGCCCGATTGGCGCTGCCCGGCCATCCGGAGGGGTTTCGGCTGTCCGGATCGCGCGCCTATATCAATATCCCCGATGACGGCTCGGTGATCGCGGCCGACATCGACCAGGGAAAACAACTGGCACGCTGGCCGACCGGACTGCACCGGCTTAACTTCCCGATGGCGGTCGAGCCGTCAGGCAACCGGATCGTGATCGCCTATCGGCTCCCGGCGGCGCTGGCGACGATCGATACAGCGAGCGGCCAAACGCTCTCCCTCGGATCAGCTTGCGGTGATGCCGACGATCTATTCCTGGTGCGCGATCATATCCTGCTGGTCTGCGGCGCCGGCCATGTCGATGTGATCGGCGCCGATGGACAGAGCGCGTGGGCGCAAACTGCTGGCGGCGCACGCACCGGGCTCTATGTGCCGGAGCTGGACCGATTGTTCGTGGCGGTTCCGGCCCATGGTCATCCCGCCGCGATCTGGGCGCTCAAACTGAATCTCGCGCAGCCCCAGCGCTGAAGCACGGCGGCGTCAGAGATATTTGGCCAGTTCACCCAGCTTAGCCAGTTCGTCGCGCGTCGCCTTGGGCAACGGCCCGACCAGTTCCTCCAGATGATGTTCGATATGATCGCTGACCAGCAGTGTCTTGGTCTTGTCGAGCGCAGCGACCACCGCCTGCATCTGCTGCGCGATCTGGAGGCCGTCCCGGCCTTCGGCAACCATTTCGACGATCTTGGCGAGATGGCCCTGCGCGCGCTTCAGGCGGTTGAGAAGATCGGGATTGGCGGCATGGCTCATGCAAATGTCCTGCTCAATGCGGTAGCGCGATCCATCCGTGAACGGCGACATAGAGGCCGACGATCAGGATGACCCCACCCGAAACATAGGGCGCCTTGCGGACGATCTCGCCAAAACCGCTCCAGCGCTTCGTCACCTGCTTGACGCTGATCGCGGCGATGACGCCCGACGCGACCATGGTGATGGCAAGCCCGATGCTAAAGCACAACACCAGCACGGCGCCCAGCGCGAGCCGCTGGAGCTGGAGGCAGAGCAGCAGCACGGTGATCGCGCCCGGGCATGGGATCAGACCGCCGGTCAGGCCGAACAGGATGATCTGGCCGGTGGTGACATTGCTGTTCGCGAAGCGGCGCCGGATGTCCTCTGCATGGGCCATTTCGTGCGCATCGACAAAGCCGCCGGTCGCAACCTCCAGGCCGCGTTCCTCGGCTTCCTCGAATTCTTCATGTTCATGGTGGTCGTGATCGCCGTGATGATTATGCCCGTGGCCGTGGGAGTGGCCGTGATGGTGCCCATGATCGTGGTGATAGTGTTCGGCTGCAATCTGCTCGCGGCGGGTGCGCCATAGCATCCAGGCGGCGATCACGACGATCAGCACGCCGGATGCGAGCTGGAAATAGGGTTCGGTCGCTTCCGCGTTGAGGCCGCCGAACAGCCACATGCCGCCGAGCGCCACGACCCAGACCACGACCGTATGGGAGAGCGTCGCCGCCAAACCCAGCAGCACGGCCTGGCGCACTGTTCCCCTGACCGCGATGATGAAGGCCGCCATCATCGTCTTCGAATGGCCCGGTTCGAGCCCGTGCAGCGCGCCGAGCAAGATGGCGGTAGGCACAAACAGCCACGCATGGGCGGCGCTTTGTTGAAGCAGGTCTGCAAGAGAGGTCATGGCGTGGCGTTTAGCATGAGCTTTCGCATCATCCCATCCCCCTGGATAGGATATTTATCGATAAACGAACCTTATTGTGTTCTGGAGATTACTCCTCATCGCCTGATGAGCATCGGTGCCCGCTGGCTCAATCTACAAGTAGCGCGAGATTGCCTTGAAACCCTCGATCGCCCTGTTCGAGGGCGATCGGCGGTTCGCGGTGGTGGTCCGCTTGCCGGATGCCCAGCGCGACGATCTTGAAACGCTTGGCGTCATCCCGGTCATGCTGCCGGCGGCCGAAGGCCAGGCTGGTGCTGCCGGCGATTACGGCTTGGACAGCCCGCCTGAAGATCGGTCCCATGCCAAAGGCCAAGTTGGCGACCTCGTAGGCAAACGCAATGCCGGTGCCCGGATGGGCATCGGCATTGTGATCCAGCAAATATCAAGCCGGTCAGACTGCACCGTCCCTTCGGAATGCTGGTCGCGGATACGTAGCCAGAATCTCCGCAATCGATTTGAACTCCATGACCGTCATCGATCGCCGTTGTCACTACGCTGGCGTAGCAAAGGCGGTTTATAGGTCATTTTCGGCGGAAACCAACGGTATGTGGTGACCCGCGATGATGAACACTACATTTACGCTGTAACACCGCCCTAATGCTTGCACATTCGAATCAATTCGGATGGGCCGCCGCCGCAGTCGAGTCTATGACGGAAGAACTTCGACAGTCATGGAATAAGACGATCGTGGCCGCGGTGGCGCAATCGGGCGCGGTGCTCCTTCGCCTCCGGGCAGATTACCAGCAGCCAGTGGCTGTTCAGCCTTGGCACTGGCTTGGGGCGCAGAACCACCGGGGCCGGCCGCGCTCCGTCCACCGCCGCTGGCGACGTTTACCCACCACATACCGGCGTCCGGCCAAGTGATCGTGACCTTGCCCTCGGCATCGGTCGTGAGATCAAGCTGCTGAATGCCATCGCGATAGCGAACGCCACCGTTTACCGCGCTCACGGAAAGGTCGGCCGCCGGCTTGCCATCAAGCAGGAACTGGAAAGTGGCAGCCTCGCCGCTCGCCAGTTCGGTAGGGTGCGTAACCGGAACCATCTCAAGTCCCTTGCCGGTCGGCTTGAAAACCGCGGTGGTCGGCTCTCCAGCGGTCGCAAAGGTCTCGATGCGGCTCGTATTGACCGCGCTCCATACATCGGTCGCCCCGGCGGGCACAGCTTGAGCGAGCGTTGCAGGCGTGGTCCCGCGCGGAAGCATCTTCCGTTCTCCGTTCAGCAGGTAGCTGCCGCTCACCGATTCAGAAACGATTGCGATCTTGTAGGTGCCGGGCTGCACGACATGGACATCGAAAGTCTGACGCAGGCGGCCCTTCGCGCTGTTCTCGACCGCTACCTTGCTGCCATCCGGCGCGAGCGCGAACGGTTCCCAATTCTGCACGGCGTGATCGAAATAATAGAGGTCCGTCGATAGGGCCGCATCGACCGTCAGCCATTCGTCGCCGCTACCGACGAACATGGTCTCGGAAGGAAGCATCCACGACCGGGGCGCTGCCTCGACAGCGATCGGCGCAAGCGCGGCTCCCATGGCGAGGGCCGACAGGATCGACGTGCGGATCATCTTCACAGGCATAGCTCCCCCTTAACGCCGGGCGTTCAGTGAGACGCGGCCAAGCTCGAACTTGCCGCTCGTCGATGCAGTTGCCTGGGTTCCCGACCAGGTGAAGGGCAGACGCACCGCTTCGCGTCCACCGGCCTCGCGTGCTGCTTCGACGACGAGGACATAGTTCCCCGGTGTCAGCGCGGGCATACCTCCCCGACCGGCGGTGAAGCTGAGCGTATGCGATCCGGCCGGACGGGTTGCGCCGCTCACGCCGTCGGCAGGAACACTGAGCATTCGTCCGGCAGCACGCCACCAAAGACGCACGTCGCGCAGCCATTTGGCGCCCGCATTGTTGCGCTTGTCGACATCATAGAGAATGCTGAGGGTCCGGGGAGCGCTGCCCGCCTTCTCCAGCCAGACCGCCACATAGGGGCGATGATATTCGGCAACCGACAATCGCGGCAGCGTGAACGAAAGGTCAATCGTCTGCGCGCCAGCTGGCGTTACCCCAAAGCCGCTTGAGCCGAGAGCCGCCGCAGTCAATCCCGTCAAGCGAAAACGCATGCATATATCCCTGATTTCGATTGCTTCTAAGAAGCCCAAGGTCCAATTCAACATCACCCACGTAGCGCAAACAATTCGCATTCGCAACAAAAGGGACTTGCGTTCATCAATATTGCATCGTCAAATGGGAAGAGCGCATGTTCGTGCACCTTAACTCCGATTGTAAGAACGGCTATTCCATTCAAGACGGCGACCCACAGATGCAGCATGGGCGGGCAGTCCTTCAGCCTCGGCAAGGGTCACGGCTGCACGACCGAGTTCTCGTAAAGCCCGTTCGTCCAGCTCGATAACGCTGGTGCGCTTCATGAAATCAAGCACCGATAGTCCTGAGGCGAACCGCGCCCGGCGCCCTGTTGGCAGGACGTGATTGGGGCCAGCGATATAGTCGCCGATAGCTTCCGGCGTATGCTGGCCGAGAAAGACCGAGCCAGCATGTGCGACACGGTCAAAAAGATGGCGAGGTCGAGGGGTGGCGATCTGGAGATGTTCGGGCGCAAGCGCATCGATGAGTGGTATGGCATCGTCGAGAGCAGGGACGACAATGATCGCGCCATGCGCTTCCCACGAGGAACGCGCCACCGCCGAAGTGGCGAGGGTGCCGAGTTGCACTTCGACCGCCGCAGCGACGTGGTCGGCGAAGGCCCGATCGTTGGTGATGAGGATCGACTGGCTCGTCGGATCATGTTCGGCCTGACTGAGAAGGTCGGCGGCGATGCAATCCGCATCGTTCGCTCCATCCGCCAGGACGACAATCTCGGATGGACCCGCGACCATGTCGATTCCCACGACACCGTAAACCTGCCGCTTGGCTTCGGCGACCCAGGCATTGCCCGGACCGGTGATGACATCGACGCGTGGGATCGACCCAGTGCCGTAAGCCAGCGCGGCGACCGCTTGTGCACCGCCAATCGGACGCACCTCGTCAATGCCGGCGAGGTAGGCCGCCGCCAGCACCAGCGGGTTGGCGATGCCATCGGGCATCGGGGTCGCCATCACCACGCGACTTACGCCCGCAACGGCGGCAGGAATCGCGTTCATCAGCACCGATGAGGGATAAGTGGCTCGGCCCCCCGGCACATAGATACCGGCGCTTTCCACTGCCCGCCATCGCGCGCCGAGCCGGACGCCAGCACCGTCCACATAGTCGCTGTCCGTGGGCAACTGCCTTTCATGGTAGGTGGCAATCCGCCGCGCGGCAAGTTCCAGGGCCATACGCAAGTCAGGGTCGAGGTCGCGGAACACCCTCTCGCAAACGTCGCGGCCGATCGTCCATCCGGTCTGGTCGAGGTCGTGCCGATCCCACTTCCAAGTATAGGCGCGCAACGCATCGTCGCCGTCCCGGCGAACAGCCGCGATCACCTCGCGCACGACCACCGAGACATCCTCGTCGGCTTCGCGCCGCGCTTCCACCAGTGCGTCAAAATCCAATTTGAAATCAGGGGCGTCCGCAAAAAATCTTCGAACCATGCTTCACACTTCCACTTGTTGGGCGCTGAATTTGGTGAGGCGACACGCAGCAGCTTTCGCAGATTACCGCACAGCCTCGACCGCGATCAGCAGCACGGCATAGCGCCCGCCTTTGGCCAGCAACACCAGCGGCAGGAAGACCCGTAAAGGCGTGCGTAGCAATCCGGCCGCAAAGGTTAGCGGATCTCCTACAATCGGCGCCCAGGAAAGCAGGAGAGACCATTTGCCCCACCGGGCATACCAGCAAACGGCCTTCTCGACCGTGGCGGCCTTGAACGGAAACCAGCGCCGGTCGCGCAGCCGTTCGAAACCGCGTCCGAGCAGCCAATTGAAAAGCGAACCGAGCGTGTTTCCTGCCGTCGCACTTAACAGCAGCAGGAGCAGATCGTATCGCCCACTGATCGCCATCGCCGAGAGCAGGATTTCGGACTGTGCAGGCAGCAGGGTCGCGGCGACGAACGCTGTCACGAACAACCCGGCATAGGGCGCCGCTATAGCGATCATCGCGATCGACAGAAGGCATAGCGGTTCGCATCCTTCACTGCACAGTCGTGCCGAACAGGTGGCCGATGCCCGCCGTGGCTGCCAGCGCGATCGCGCCCCAGAAGGTCACCCGCACCGCGCCACGCCACATCGACGCGCCGCCTGCCCTTGCGCCGATCGCGCCGAGAATGGCGAGGAGGACGAGCGTCGCGATCGTGATTGCGATGACCAGCGAGGCGCGCGGGACCACGCCGACCATTAACACCGGTATGATCGCACCTGCGCAGAAGGTTGCCGCCGACGCCAGTGCCGCCTGGATCGGCCGTGCCGCCAATTCGGACGTGATGCCAAGCTCGTCACGCATGTGCGCGCCGACCGGATCGCTGCGCATCAACTGCTCGGCGACCTGGACGGCGAGGTCGGGTGCAAGCCCGCGCGCTTCATAGACAGCGGCCAGTTCGCGGCGTTCCTCCTCGGGGTCTGATGCATGTTCGCGCGTTTCGCGCAGCCGGTCGGAGCCTTCGACATCGGCCTGACTGCTCACCGAGACATACTCACCCGCCGCCATCGAGATTGCGCCGGCGATAAGCGCTGCGACGCCGGTCAGCATTACCGTCGACGAACTCGTCTGGGCCGAAGCGATGCCGACCACCAGGCTGGAGGTTGAAATGATGCCGTCATTAGCGCCGAGCACTGCCGCTCGCAGCCAGCCGACCCGCTGCACCAGATGCCGTTCGCTCGGATGTCGCATGCCTCAGTCTCCCTGCCTCGTTCGCGATGGGCATCCAGTGAGACGCCCATGGCGCGGACTGTTTCCGCACTTATGCCCGAAGGACTCAGCACTCGGTGGCCAACGCCGAGACCCCTCCATCATGCTTCCGCAATCCTGACGCGCAGAAGCTTGACCGAATTAAGGAACACGAGAACGTCTGGTCCCAGATGGATGAACGCCGCCTGGATTGGTCCAATCCAGCCCATGAGCGCGGCGGTGATGCCAAGCACATGGACCACTCCGACACCGACCCAGAGATTTTCCTGGACGGTCCGATAGGCGCGACGCGCGATAGTGCGCGCGCCAACAATCTTGCCGAGGTCGTCGGTCATCAGTGCGATGTCAGCGGCTTCCAACGCCGCCTGCGTGCCGCCGCCGCCCATGGCGATGCCAATGTCGGCACGCGCGAGTGCCGGCGCGTCGTTGACGCCGTCACCCACCATCGCAACCTTATAGCCGCGCTTCTGCAAGTCGGCGATCATGGCGACTTTGTCTTCGGGCATCAGGTCGGCCTTGACCTCATCGACACCCAAGTCTCTCGCAATCGCGTTAGCAGTCGTCTGATTGTCGCCGGTCAGCATGACGATATGTCTGACGCCATTTTCCTTCAAAGCGGCGATGGCTTCTCGCGCCCCTGGGCGCAGCGTATCGGCGATGAAGATGATCCCGCAAAACCGGCCGTCAACCGCGACGTGGACGGGCGTGCGATCCCGATCTTCGACAGCATAGGCGATGGACACGCCGTTCTCGCGAAGTAAAGCCGGATTACCTACGAGAACGGTTCTGCCTTCCACGGTCGCCCTAACGCCTCGACCCTGAACCTGCTCGTAGTTTTCCGGTTCCGGCACTGTGATTCCGTCCTCGGCGGCCGCCTCGACCACCGCCTTGGCCAAAGGGTGGGCTGAGCGGCGATCGGCGGCGGCCGCGATCCGCAGCAGTGTCGTTTCCGAAAAATCTGGATTGGTCACCTTGACGTCGACCACTAACGGCTTGTTGGCGGTCAGCGTGCCGGTCTTGTCAAAGGCGATCGCGTCTGCCTTGGCGAGTTGCTCAAGATAGAGCCCGCCCTTGATGAGAATGCCGCTGCGAGCAGCCCTGGCAATCGCGGCGATCATGACGATCGGCGTCGCCAGGCCAAGCTCTGCCGGCGAGGTGAAGATCAACAAGGTCACGATCTTGGAGACGTCGCGCGTCACCAGAAAAACGACGATCAGGAAGACGAACACGACCGGGATCAGCCATCCCGCGACCTTGTCGGCCAGCTTCTGCACGGGGGCAGCCTCGGCTTCGGCATTTTCGACCAGCGCGATGATGCGGGAGAAGATCGTATCGCCGCCGACCTTTTCGGTTCGGATGTCGAGCGCGCCGGCTTCAACGATGGTGCCGGCGAACACCTCTGCACCCTCCGTCTTGTCCTGGGGGACGCTTTCACCGGTGATCGGTGCCTGGTTGACCGAGGCTCGCCCGCCGACGACCACGCCATCGACCGGGATTTTCTCGCCGGTTCGCGCGAGGACGATGTTGCCCGCCTTGAGCGCCGCGATCGGCACCGTGCGCTCCGACCCGTTATCCCGCACGATCGCGGTTTGGGGCACGGACCCGATCAGCGCCTTGATCGAGGCGCGAGCGCGATCGGTATTGAGGTCGGCAATGAACTCCGCAATGAGAATGATGACCATTAGGAC
>CAYOTF010000114.1:0-8911 GCA_964406805.1 uncultured Zetaproteobacteria bacterium
GGACATGGATGCTGGCCGGTGATTTTATTGTACCCGTTGGTATGATGATTGATCCACTCACCACGATTATGATGGTCGTGGTGACGGTGGTGTCTGCCTGTGTACATGTTTACACCATTGGCTATATGCATGGTGATCCGGGTTATTCACGTTTCTTTGCCTATATTTCTGCATTTACATTCTCCATGCTCGTATTGGTGATGGGCAATAGCTTTTTCACCTTGTTCTTTGGTTGGGAAGCGGTGGGTTTGTTCTCCTATCTGTTGATTGGCTTCTGGTACAAACGAGAGCCTGCCAATTATGCCGCGATGAAAGCCTTTGTAGTCAACCGAATTGGTGATTTTGGTTTCTTGGTCGGCGTGCTGGCGATCTGGTATTATTTTGGCAGTGTCGATTACAAAACGGTGTTCGGCATGGTGCCCGATTTGGTGGCGCAGGGTGCCAGTTTACACTTCCTCGATTGGCAGATCAGTGCGATTACCTTTATTTGTTTGGCTTTGTTTATTGGTGCGATGGGTAAATCCGGTCAAGTACCTTTGCATGTCTGGTTGCCGGATTCCATGGAAGGCCCCACACCGATCTCTGCTCTGATTCATGCCGCAACCATGGTGACCGCAGGGGGGTTCATGGTGGCGCGTTTATCACCGATGTTTGAATATTCAGAAGTGGCATTGGCGGCTGTGATTCTGGTTGGTGCGATTACAGCCTGGATGTGTGCCACGATTGGTTTGGTGCAGAATGACATCAAGCGTGTGATCGCTTATTCCACCTGTTCGCAGCTCGGTTATATGTTTGTAGCCTGTGGTGTATCGGCCTATTCGGTGGGTATTTTTCATCTGATGACACATGCTTTCTTTATAGCCTTGTTGTTCCTTGCGGCAGGCTCTGTGATTCATGCTGTGATGGCCAATCAGGATATTCGTAAAATGGGGCAGTTGCGCAAGTATATGCCGATTACCTATATTACTATGTTTATTGCAGCGCTCGCGCTCTCCGGAGTGCCGCCGTTTGCAGGTTTCTGGTCGAAAGATCTGATTATCGAAGCAACCATGATTCGTGACCTGGGCTGGATTGGTAATTTTGCCTCATTCGCAGTGTTGTCTGCTGTGTTTATGACAGCCTTCTATACTTTCCGCATGTTCTTCCTGACCTTCCACAATTCGGATCGTGTACCGGCTGAAACCAAGGCGCACATCCATGAGTCACCGAAGGTAATTACCGTACCCTTGATGATTCTGGCAGTCGGTGCATTTGCTTCTGGTATGTGGGGTGTGTTTGTACTTGATATAGCCAACCCTGAAGTCGTGAATGGCTATTTCGGCACCTCGTTGTTTGTATTGGATGCACATAATCCATTGATGATGATGGCTGAAGAAGGGCATGATCACGGTATGTTCCATTTCCTTTCAACCATGCCGTTCTGGCTGGCTGTGGGTGGTATCAGCCTAGCGTATGCGATGTATTATCGTGAAACAGTATTGCCGGCCAAGTTGGCTGCGATTTCACCACCTGTGTATCGCTTTTTGCTGAACAAATGGTATTGGGATGAGTTGTACGAAAAAATATTTATTCAGCCGGTTCAGCGCCTCGGCACTTTCTTCTGGAAGCAGGGTGATCTGACCATGATTGATAAGGGTGTGATTCATGGTGGTATTGTCGATACAGTTTTAGCAGGTGCTGCGCGCATGCGCGCGATGCAGACCGGCATGGTGTTTCATTATGCATTTGCAATGGTGATAGGTGTGTTTGGATTGCTTACCTATCTGTTGTTGAAGGGTTAAGGGGAGAAAGCGATCATGCCATTGTCTATGCCATTGCCGACGGAACTGTATAACGTCCTGGACTTTCCAATTCTGTCCCTGAGCATCTTTTTACCAACGCTGGGAGCGATCTTCATCTGGTTGTTTGTGCGTGGTGATACTGCTGTGCGCTGGGCGGCGCTGGCCGTTTCCATTGCAACCTTTTTAGTGACATTGCCGCTGGCCTTGCAGTTTGATACGACCACTGCACACATGCAGTTTGAAGAGTTCGCGCCGTGGATTACCACGTTTAATATTAATTATCAGCTGGGTATCGATGGTATCTCGATGCCATTTATTGTCTTGACCAGTTTGTTGACGGTAGTTTGTATTGTGTCGGCCTGGACCTGCATCAAGGTGCGTGTGAAAGAATACATGATTGCATTCCTGATTTTGGAAACCACCTTGATTGGTGTGTTCTGTGCACTCGATGCCATTCTGTTTTACTTCTTCTGGGAAGCGATGTTGATTCCTATGTATCTGATCATCGGTATTTGGGGCGGCAAGAACCGCGTTTATGCGACGATTAAATTCTTCTTGTACACCCTGGCCGGTTCCGTATTGATGTTGATTGCTGTGCTGGCGATGTATTTTGAAGCAGGTCATACATTCAGCCTGTTGGCGTTTATGGATTATCCGTTTGATTTCACCTGGCAGTTCTGGATATTTATTGCGTTCTTTGTTGCCTTTGCGGTGAAAGTGCCGATGTGGCCGGTGCATACCTGGTTGCCGGATGCGCATACCGAAGCGCCGACTGCCGGCTCTGTGATTCTGGCTGGTATTTTATTGAAGATGGGCGCGTATGGTTTCTTGCGTTTCTCCTTGCCGATGCTACCTGATGCCTCACAATATTTTGTACCGTTCATGGTGGCACTCTCCTTGGTGGCGATTGTCTATATTTCACTGGTGGCACTGATGCAGACGGACATGAAACGTCTGATCGCTTACTCATCGATCGCCCACATGGGTTTTGTTACTCTCGGCACGTTTATGTTTACCCAGGTCGCGTTAGAAGGTGCGGTGATCGGCATGATCTCACACGGCTTTGTGGCTGCGGCTTTGTTCCTTTGTGTTGGGGTGATGTATGATCGTTTGCATACACGCGAAATTGGTGATTATGGTGGCGTGGTCAATGTCATGCCGGTATTTGCAGCTGTGATGTTATTTTTCTGCATGGCCAATGTGGCATTACCGGGCGCATCGGCCTTTATTGGCGAAATCATGGTGCTGATTGGTACCTTTGAAGCGAACCCTGTGTATTTGGGCATGTCGACAAAATGGGTGGCGATTGCTGCTGCAACCTCTGTAATTTTATCAGCCTGTTATACCCTGTGGATGTACAAACGTGTGATTATGGGGGATCTGGTCAAGGATAGTGTCAAAACCATGCAAGATATGACGATGCGTGAATTTGGTTTCTTCGTACCCTTGATTCTATTGACTCTGTGGATTGGATTTTATCCATTGCCGGTATTGGATTTGTTGCACGCTTCCGTATCGCATCTGGTTGATCAGGCTACGGCAAGCAAACTGACTGAAGCTGCATTGGTGCATGCAAGTCCTGCGCTTGATGCAGTACAGCATTGAAGGAAGTAAAACATGAAGGAAGTAAATCATGGCTAATGTGACATTCCCGTTTCCGTTCCCTGATCATCTGATCACCCTGTTGCCCGAAATGATTGTGGCAGTGCTGGCGATGGCCTTGCTGTTGTTGGATTTGTTTATCGCCAAAGAAAACAAAGTATGGACCGCCTATCTGGCAATTATGACAATTGTAATAGCTGCGATTGCAACCATTCAGTTGTATCCGGCTGGTACCATCGAAGCGTTTTATGGTTTCTTTGTGTTTGATCCCTTTGCGGCTTTCTGCAAGCTATTGGTTTTTGCTGCAACTGCGATTGCGATGATTTTATCACTGCAATACATGAAAGATGAAAATCATATTGGTGAATATTATGTGCTGATGTTGTTCGCCATGCTGGGTATGATGCTGATGATCTCGGCGACCAATTTTATTATTCTCTATTTGGGTATGGAATTGATGGCCTTGTGTGTTTATGTGTTGGTGGGTTATCAGCGCAATGTGCTGCGATCAAATGAAGCTGCACTTAAATACTTTATCCTCGGCGCTCTATCTTCAGGTATGCTGCTTTATGGCATTACGTTCTTGTATGGAGTGACAGGTAGTTTTGATTTCACTGAAATAGGAGCGGGATTGAACGCCGCAGGCAGTGACTCCCATGCTGCAGTATTGTTGGGCTTGGTGTTTGTGATTGCCGGCTTGGGCTTTAAAGTGTCTATGGCTCCATTTCATATGTGGACACCCGATGCCTATGAAGGCGCGCCAACGCCGATTACCGCCTTTATGTCTGTTGCGCCGAAGGTGGCGGGTTTTGCTGTGTTTATGCGTGTGTTGATTGATGCCTTGCCGGCCTTGCAAGAGGAATACACTATGATTCTGGTTGTGATGGCTGTTTTGACCATGGCGATTGGCAATCTGGCTGCCATTGCACAGCGTAATATCAAACGTATGCTGGCTTATTCTACGGTGGGTCATGTGGGTTTTGTGATGCTTGGTTTGATTGCCGCCAATGCAGATGGTTATGCTGGTATTCTGGTGTATTTATCCATTTACCTGGTGATGACGCTCGGCGTATTTGCAATTATTATCTTGATGCGCCGTGAAGGCATTCAGGGTGAGTTGCTGGATGACTTTGCAGGTTTGTCGAAGGTGAGGCCGGGCTATGCGCTGGCGATGGCTATCTTTTTGTTTTCCCTCGGCGGTATTCCGTTCTTAGCGGGCTTCTGGGCCAAGTATGTGGTGTTTATAGCTGCGATTGAAGCAGGTCATCTGTATTTGGTTCTTTATGCTCTGTTGTTCTCTGCGGTCGGTGCTTTTTATTATATCCGCGTGGTCAAATACATTTATTTTGATGAGGCGCGCGTGAGCTTTGTGTTCACTGAAAGCAAGTTTATGCAGGCCACTGTTGTGCTTACAGCGCTTGCTACAGTTGCTTTAGGGCTTTATCCGGATCCATTGATGGAAGTGTGTAAGCAGGCCTTGGTTGGATTGATTTAATCGCACTGATCCGCTTGGCTTAGAGATAAACAGGCTGATCAGTTGACGCAGTGAAATAGATGCTTGTCAGATCAACCTTAGGTCGCTAAAATTCGCTTCGCTTAAATCGAGGGGAAGGGGTCTAACTTATAAGTTAAGGCATCTTGCTTAGTTTCTGGGGAGTTTGTGGCTCTGAAAAATATGACTGCTATGTTGCGTATTATTCGCATGCAGCTAATAACAGGAATGATGGGTTGCGTGCTTTTGTTTGGCTTGGGTTATGGTATTTATGCCGTTTCCTTTGCTTACGGTGTGATGCTTATGTCGGTCAACGCTTGGTGGTTGGCGCGCAGGCTGGGGCAAACAGAAGGTTTGGACGCGGAAGCTGGTCAGCGCTCACTCTTGGCGGGTGCTGCATTTCGCTTCGTAGCTTTGATAGCAGGTTTGCTGTTGGGGCAATTGCTGGGGCTTCACCTGATGTTGGTGGCCGCCGGAATATTTGTGGCGCAAGTGCTTGTTTATGTGTTTGCGTTGATTGAGTTGAAAAAGGAACAGTTCTGAGTCGTTGGGGATTGCTTCTGGAAAATGATTAGAAGGGAGATGGATTTGGCTGAAACGAGTCATGGTGAAGGCGGCATCGCTGGTCACCTGCATTACTGGACACTGAAGATTGATGAGTCCAATCCTTTTATGCAAATCCACCTTGATACCATGTTGGTCTCAATTGTTGTTGCATCAGGTTTGTTTATCTTTGCGCTGTGGTTGAAGAATCGTTTGGTTGAAGGTGCGCCGAGCGGTGCGCAGAATTTCATGGAATCTGTAGTTGCTTTTATTGATCAGACTGTGACGGATAACTTCCCTGTGCATAACCCATTGATTGCACCTTTAGCTTTTACCGTGTTTGTTTTTATTGCTCTGATTAATAGCATTGATATTTTGCCTGCGTTTTTGATTGGTAATGTGGCTGGCTTGTTTGGAGTTGAGCATTTCCGCCCTGTACCAACCAATGATTTGAATCTGCCTGCCGCGATGGCTGTCTCTGTGTTTGCGCTGGTGTTGTATTATGAATTCAAACTCAAGCCGGTTCACTTTTTGAAAAGCCTGGTGATGGAGCCGTTTACCAATCTGGTGCCAGTTTATTTAAAACCTATCGTCATGCCGATCAACTTGATTTTGAAGGTGGTTGAAGAAATTGCCAAGCCGTTGAGCCTGTCTTTTCGACTCTTCGGTAATATGTTTGCCGGTGAAGTGATCTTCCTGCTGATTGCATTCCTGCTCTTGGGTGGTGGTGCGATAGGTATGGCAGCAGGCTTCTTTGTTGGCCTGGCGTGGACGATCTTCCATCTGTTTATCGGTCTTTTGCAGGCCTTTATCTTTATGATTCTCACGGTGGTGTATTTATCTATTGCACATCAGCCCGCAGAGCACTGAGTTCAATAAAAACTATAACAACGATTTAAACGAAAGGAGTATAACAATATGGACGCAACAACAATCATTACAGCTGCAACTGCAATCTCAGTTGGTGTCATTCTCGCTGCCGCAGGACTTGGTTCTGCTATCGGTTGGGGTCTCATCTGCTCGAAAGCATTAGAAGGTATTTCCCGTCAGCCGGAAATGCGCCCACAGTTGATGTTTAATATGTTCATCTTTGCTGGTTTGATGGAATCTTTCCCGTTCATCATCATGGCATTTGCTCTGTGGTTCTTGTTCGCTAACCCGTTCCTGGGCTAAGTAAACAGTTTGTTGAAAGAACTACAGAATAAAGAGGAGCTCACATGAGTTTAGACCTAACATTTATTGGTCAAATCGTTGTTTTCCTGACCCTGGTGTATCTGATGAGGAAACACCTTTACGGCCCAATGGCCGAGTTGATGGATGCGCGTTCGAAAAAAATTGCTGATGGTTTGGCTGCAGCAGATGCAGGCAAGGAAGCTTTGGCCAATGCCGAGCTTGAGATTGCCGAGCAGCTTAAAGAAGCACGTGCCAAGGCGGTTGAGATTATTGCGGCCTCCGAAAAGCGTGCTGCTGAGTTGTTGGAAGAGTCTGTAACCAAGGCTCGCAACGATGCGCAGAGTATTGTTGATTCAGCCCGTGAAGAAGTAACTGCAGAGTTGAATCGTGCGAGACAAACACTGCGCGCTGAAGTGGCTGATATTGCCATGTTGGCTGCGGAACGCGTGGTTGAAGCTGAGCTGGATGCCTCTCGCCACAGTGCATTGGTTGAAGGCATCGTTAGCAAAGGATTTGGTAACGCATGAGCACGTCGCAAATATCCCGACGTTACGCAGTAGCTCTGTTTGAGTTGGTTGGTGAAGGTCTGAACCTACAGAAGGATCTGGCCAAGGTTGCTGCAGTTGTAGCACTCGATGAAGTGGCTGAGTTGCTTGCTTCGCCTGAATATCCAGCATCGGTAAAGCAGGATGTGATCATCGCAGCTGCCGGCGGAAAGCTTGCACCGGAAGTTGATCGATTGGTTGTTATGTTGGCAGAGCGTAGTAAAGCATGCTTGCTGCCGGAAATATCGGCCATGCTGGATGAGATGATTCGTCTGGCTGATAGTGAAGTCGATGCGGAAGTTACTGTTGCTGTCAGTATTACTGCTGCGATGAAGACGAAAATCACCAAGGCGTTAACAGCATCAACGGGTAAGAAGGTACGCATTAATGTATCTGAAGATAAAGCTATCCTGGGCGGCATGGTTGTCCAGATTGGCGACCGTAAAATAGATTATTCATTGCGTACGAAGCTGGCCGGTTTGCACCGCGTTCTAGCGTCCTAAGCAACAGACTGAGTATTAGAGGAATATAAGATGAAGCTCGATACCGCAGAAATTAGTTCAATTATTAAAGACAAGATCAAAGGCTTTGAAGTCAGCGCTGCTGATGCCAATGTCGGTCGCATCGTTTCTATTGGTGATGGCGTTGCCTTGATTCACGGTCTGTCCGGCGCAATGGCTGGCGAGATGCTGGAAATGCCTGGTGGCGTGATAGCCATGGTGTTGAATCTGGAAGAAGACAGCGTTGGTGCTGTTGTTCTGGGTGAGTTCACTACGCTGGCAGAAGGCGATGAAGTCAAATGCACCGGTAAAGTGTTTGAAGTGCCTGTCGGCCCTGAGCTCAAAGGCCGTGTTGTGAATGCCTTGGGTCAGCCGATTGATGGAAAAGGTCCGATTAAAACAACCATGACGGATGCAGTTGAAAAAATCGCACCGGGTGTGATTGAGCGTAAATCTGTGGATCAGCCTTTGCAGACAGGTATCAAATCAATTGATGCCATGGTTCCTGTAGGTCGCGGTCAGCGTGAATTGATTATTGGTGATCGCCAGACTGGTAAAACAGCCATTGCGATTGATGCGATAATCAGTCAGAAAGATTCCGGTGTGACTTGTGTTTATGTGGCGGTTGGCCAGAAAGCATCTACCGTTGCCAATGTCGTTCGTACCTTGAATGAGCATGGCGCCTTGGAAAATACCATTATTGTTGCTGCATCTGCTTCTGAATCGGCTGCATTGCAGTTTATCGCGCCGTATGCAGGTTGCACCATGGGTGAGTATTTCCGCGATCGCGGTGAAGATGCACTGATTGTTTATGATGACTTGACCAAGCAGGCTTGGGCTTATCGTCAGGTATCATTGATTCTGCGTCGCCCTCCGGGTCGTGAAGCCTATCCGGGTGATGTGTTCTACTTGCATTCTCGTTTATTGGAGCGTGCTTCTCGTGTGGATGAAACCTATGTTGAAAAATTCACCAACGGTGAAGTGAAAGGTAAAACTGGTTCGTTGACTGCCCTGCCGATTATTGAAACGCAGGAAGGCGATGTGTCTGCATTCGTACCTACCAACGTAATTTCAATTACCGATGGTCAGATTTTCCTTGAAACATCGATGTTCAACTCCGGTCAGCGCCCAGCCATTAACGCTGGTCTATCTGTATCCCGTGTGGGTGGTGCGGCACAAACAAAAGCCATGAAGAAAGTCGGTGGCGGTTTGCGTTTGGATCTGGCTCAATACCGTGAACTGGCTGCATTTGCACAGTTTGCATCGGATTTGGAT
>CAYOTF010000115.1:0-8851 GCA_964406805.1 uncultured Zetaproteobacteria bacterium
ATTGGGAGTGGCAGTTTGTGATCAATTTAAAATTACACGGAGTATTGCAACCTTGAATTTGCGTGTAGATTATTTTGAAAAACCGAAAGCCTTTTCGTCTATTATTGTTAAAACGCGCTGCCTTAAAGTTACAAGTCAGATAGTTTTTGTACAGGGAGATGTTTATTGTAAAGATTGGCCTTCACCTGTTGCACACGGTGTCGCAACATTTTCTCATTCTGAATTGCCCTGCCAATGAATGCCCTGCAAGAATATATGAAGGAAGTGGGACATATCTCATGATTTTTGACTTTCTTAGCCAAATAAAAGACAGGAAGACGTTCGATGAAAGCCTTGATATCAGTCCTTATTTAAAAATTATGGGTTTCAGACTTAAGCGACAGAATGAAATTCTGACTACCGTAATGAAATTTCATTCTGACTTGATTGGGACTCCTGTTCCTCCGGCTCTGCATGGTGGTACAGTCGCATCAATATTGGAAATATCAGCCACCATGCAATTGATTTGGGATATGGATATGGCCAAAGATGTATTTATTATTCCCAAGACTATAGATATTACGGTTGATTATTTAAGGCGTGGCAAACCGGAGGATACTTTTGCCCAAGCCAGAGTATTCAGAAGGGGTAGACGCTTTGCTACGCTTCATGTTAAAGCTTGGCAATCTAACGCCAAGAAGCCCATCTCTACGGCGGTATTACATTTTCAATTAGTTGATTAAACAATAGCTATATATGAAAAATAAATTTAGTAATATGACCGATAAACTCTAAAATTTACAGATCATGCCCAAGTCTGGGATAAAATACAAGCTTGACTCATCGCTATATTTGATGTGAACTAATATTTTCGGAATTTTGAAGACTAGAGCCAAGTGGGTGTATATGAGTGAGATAAAGTGGCACAAGAAAGTTAAAAATTCAGCAGAACAGCAGCATATGAAAAGGGATGCTCTTCTCAACGTAGCTGCAGATTCCTTTGTTGTCAATGGCTATCGTGGGACATCTTTGGATCAAATAGCCAAAACTTTGAATGTCACAAAAGCAGCTCTATATTATTATGTGAAGAACAAAGAGGATATCTTTTTTCAATGTATTTCTATATCAATGAGAAAAGTTATAGAATGTGCTGAGAATGCCCAATATAATGGGGAAAATGGCCTAGATAAATTGATCTTCTTTTTCCAGGAATATGCAGAATTATCAGTTAATCGATATGGTTCATCGCTTATTCTTGAAGGTGAGCGTTCTCTCAACAGCCAAAACAAGGCCGTTATCAGGACAAAGAAACTTGAAGCTCAGAAGTACCTGATTAATATCATTGATGAAGGTATTGCAGATGGTTCAATAAAAAATTGCAATGCCAAGTACGTAGCAATACTTTTATTTTCTGCGTTCAACCTAATGCATCAGTGGTACCGGCCAGATGGAGAGATGAGCCCCAGAGATTTGGCAAATGAGATATTAAAACCTATAATTACAGGTTTAAAGCCCATTCAGGAATAAGTGTTTAAACATTACCGGAAACTACTCTAATCTTAAAAACCATGTTGAGAGTTGAGATGATGTGTGTATGACATGTGAAGCCTCCCTTTGACCACATAATACACCAATATTATATATATATCAAATCTCAACAGAACCTAGGCGATACCTATAAGTATTTCCTAGATTTTTTTTAGCTGTTGTTGAGAAAGGGCTTTTTTAAGAATCTTATAGGATGGTGATTTTGTATTCCAAGTATAACAAGAGTTATCAAGAAAATTGCAGGCTGTTTCCTGTTTTTGTCTGTTATAAGCCGTTTGAAAAGCTGAGGCAGCCATTATATCAATTAAAACATTAAGGTGGGTGCAACCCTCGGCCCTTGGAACGCGATCCCGTAGTTGACTTTTTAAATTTTTTTTAGTGTCAATTCCGACTAAATTATCATAGGTGCCTGAGTAAGGTACGATACAGGATTTGTCTGGCAGAGCATCGTAATCAACCGTCAGTTTTTCTATGATCATGTCTTCTGAGAGGGTCATTATGGATTGTATGGAATGGAGAGGTGTTCCTTGAGGTTTGAAATTGCCGTTTAATAAGGTAATTGCCTCAGTGCGGGTATCCACCAGTGTTCCTTCAATCTCTAATTCTCCATTCTCACATTCATAGCCTTTAATACATATTGTTCTCTGATTTATGAATTTCCGAGTAGTTGGTTCTGATTTTTTCACGTGTTTTCCTTTTTGTCTTTAAATAAACAATAATTATATTTGACATTTTACTTACCGGTTAGTAAAATGTCAATTATATGAATGATTAGTATGAAATTAAACGTTATTAAAACGAGTAGAAAAAATATTTATGTCAGAATATAAGGCCATTAAGCAAGAAACTAAAGGCTCAACCATGTGGGTGCGATTGATGCGACCAGTGGCAATGAATTCCTTAAATCTGGCTATGCTTGAAGAACTAGAAACTGTTTTTTCTGAAGCTTCAATCAATAATGAAATTCGTGTTATTGTTTTGACAGGTGTCGGCGCGGCTTTTTGTGTAGGGGCTGATTTAAAAGAAATAATGAGTTCTCTTGGTAATAGCAACGGGGATGGTCCAGACTTTCTTGATAGGGTGGCAAATCTTTTTTCAATGATCAGAAATTGCCCAAAGCCTGTGATAGCTGGTCTAAATGGCTTTACCATGGCTGGAGGGCTGGAGTTGACTATGTGTTGTGATATAGTAATTGCAGCGGAAAGTGCTAAAATTGGTGATGCTCATTCAAATTTTGGGGTTTTCCCAGGAGCTGGTGGAGCGGCTGTGTTGCCAAAGCGTGTTGGAGCGTCAAATGCGAAATATATGCTTTTTACCGGCAATAATTTTTCTGCTGAAACAATGAAATTGCAGGGCCTCGTTCAGGAAGTGGTTCCTGATGACGAGCTTGAGAGTTTTATTAGTGAACTCGCGAATAATATTGCAAGAAAGAGTCCTTTAGTCCTGCGCCAAATGAAAGAAGTGGCGAATGCTTCTTTGGAAATGTCAGAAAAAGGAGCGCTTCTGTTAGAGCTTAAAACCCTACGCAATCATTTTCACTCATATGACTTCAAAGAAGGATTAGCGGCGTTCAATGAAAAAAGAATTCCGAATTTTAAAGGGCGCTAAAAATAAGCATTAATTTTCAAAAGGATAAAATGTAATGAGGCCTATTGACTTTTTTGATAACGGTTGTGACTTAAACCCTGAAGCTGTGTGTTTTGCTCAAGATGATACTGAACTAAATTACAGCTATGCAGAAATTCGTGAGATCACGGTGCGTGTGGCGAATGGGTTGATAAAAAGTGGATTCAAAAAGGGAATGCGTGGTGCGGTATTGAGTATCAATGATCCCATTGCTTTTACTTGCGCCTTGTCATTTTTGCGGGCAGGACTTGCTTGGGTACCCATTAATCCTAATAATGCTCTCGAAGAAAATATTTTTATAATGGGAGAGTTCGGTTGCGAGGTGTTGTTTTACCACAGTATTTTTGAGCAATCTATTCCAGCTATCAAAAAACAAGTGGCCGGTATTAGGCTCTTTGTATGTATTGATAAGGTAAGTGAGCATTCTCCTTTTTTCAGTGATTGGATGCAAAAATACTCCTGTGATGAAGTGAGTGTTGAGGATAATCCAGATGACTTAATGGCTATTATGCCAACGGGAGGCACTACGGGTCTGCCAAAAGGCGTTCGACATACCAATCGCAGCGTAGCTGCTATGATAATGTCCCATTTGGCGGTTACCTTTTATGATGAAATTCCGCCTGTTTACTTGGCGGCTGCTCCGATGACACATGCTGGTGGATATATATGTTTTTCAATATTGGCTCGTGGTGGTAAAATTGTGGTTCAGTCAAAAATTGATCCAGATCTATTTCTAGCAGCGATTCCAAAATATCGTGTTACCTCATTGTTTTTACCGCCTACAGTTATTTATGTATTTTTAAATATGCCTACTATCAAGCAAATCGATTTCTCCTCACTAAAATATTTTATCTATGGTGCGGCTCCTATGTCTCCAGATAAGCTAAAAGAGGCCATGGATATTTTTGGCCCTGTTATGATGCAAATGTTTGGTCAAACTGAATGTTGTTTCCCAATAACTTATCTGCCGCCGGGAGATCATGTTAAGGCTATTGAATCTGGCGATCATACAATTTTGGCGAGTTGTGGAAGAGCTGCACCATATTCCCGTCTTGCCATAATAGATGAAGAAGGCAAACTTTTAAACGTCAAAGAGGTAGGAGAGATTGTTGTCCGAACGCCTATGACCATGAGTGGATATCATAAAAACCCTGAATTATCTGAAGAGGTTTCTGCTTATGGCTGGCACCACACTGGCGATGTGGGGTATCGAGACAAAAATGGCTATTTCTATATTGTAGATCGTAAGAAAGATATGATCATATCTGGTGGTTTTAATATCTTTTCCACAGAAGTGGAGAGGGCTGTCATGTCCAATCCTGCAATTAAGGATTGTGCCGTGATTGGTATTCCTCATGAAAAATGGGGTGAAGCTGTCAAGGCTGTAGTTGAGCTTCGCGAAGGATGCTCAGTAACTGAAGAAGAGCTTATTAGATTATGTAAGGAAATTGTTGGTAGCGTTAAAGCTCCAAAATCAGTGGATTTCGTTGATGAATTACCTAGAAGTGCCAATGGAAAAGTCCTAAAAAAGAATATCCGCGCAAAGTTCTGGCCTGACACAGACCGTAAAGTTAACTAGTCCTCTCATTTGAGTATGGTTCATCCAGCCTGTAAATGGACCTTGTATTATATGTTAATCTATTTATTCGGAGAATTAAAATGCAAAAGATCTATGTTGTCGGAGTCGGAATGACACCGTTTGGAAAATTACCTAGCTGTACCATTAAATCTCTGACGAAAGACTCCGTAACGGAGGCGTTATCTGATGCGGGCGTTGCTGTCAGAGATATACAAAGTGCCTATTTTTCAAACGCAACCCAAGGTCATATGGAAGGTCAAAATTTTATTCGTGGTGAAATCGCATTGCGGGATATGGGCTTTGAAGGTATTCCTATGATGAATGTGGAAAATGCCTGCGCAAGTGGGGCATCCGCTTTTAACTTGGCGGTTCAGTATCTGCGTGCTGAGGAAGGTGATATAGCATTGGCTGTTGGTGTAGAGAAAATGTTCAGCACAGAAAAGGCCAAAATGTTCAGCGTTTTTGACAGTGGGTGGGATATTTCCACTGTTGACGAAAATACAAAAAAACTTTTGAGCTTAGGAGAAGGCGTTGAAGTACCAGAAGGTACAACATCCTTAAAACCCTACAGCCTTTTTATGGATATCTATGCTGCATTTTGCCGGTTTCATATGAAACGGTTCGGGACAACATCTCGTCAAATCGCCGCCATCGCCGCCAAGAACCATACTCATTCAGTACATAATGAGAAATCTCAATACCGTATTCCTTATACGATCGAGGAGATTATGTCTGCGCCACCAATAACATATCCTCTGACTTTACCAATGTGCGCCCCAATAAGTGATGGTGGATCAGCGGCGATTTTCTGCTCGGAGAGTGGGCTCAAACGTCTTGGAATAGACGTTAATCGGGCGATTGAAGTCAAGGCCACTATTATCCAAACCGGTTCAAACAGAGATGTGGAAGCTGTTGAAAAACATGTAACTGCCCTTGCCGCTAAACGCGCTTACGAATATGCTGGTGTAGGTCCAGAAGATATGAATGTTGCAGAGGTGCATGATGCTACAGCCATGGGAGAGCTTATTCAGTCAGAAAATCTTGGCCTAGTTGCATTTGGTGAAGGCGGGGCAGCAGCAGAATGTGGAGATACGTCACTTGGCGGGCGCATTCCTATTAATCCATCGGGGGGACTCGAATCAAAAGGGCATCCCATTGGTGCTACGGGGCTGGCTCAGGTTTACGAATTAGTTGCCCAATTACGGGGAGAGGCTGGTAAGAGGCAAGTTGAAGGTGCGCGTTTCGCTATCGCTGAAAATGGTGGTGGCCTTTATGGCATAGAAGAAGCCGTGGCCTCAGTAATAATTCTCGGTAAATAAAGAAAAGGAATACATATAATGTTTAGGACAGAAGAACAAAGAATGGCTGTCGATGGCCTTCGTCGTTTTCTCGATAAGGAAATTGAACCCGAATTCCGTATCCATGGCGAGGGTAAAATCCCTCGGGAGAAAATGCAGAACTGGATGGAAAGGTTATCTGAATTTGGTCTTACTTGTGCGCCCTTCCCTGAGAAATATGGTGGATTAGGCATGGATTGGTTTACTCATATATTGCTTTGGGAAGAAGTGGCCTACAGCTCTTTGGATATTGCGTTACCCATCATTATTAATGCAGTTGGTGCGGATGCGCTTATCATGCACGCACCTGATCATTTGAGGGACAGATATGTGCCCGGTCTTTTAGCTGGAAAATTATTTCTCAGTGTTGGAATATCTGAGCCAAACGTGGGTTCCGATGTAGCCGCAGTAAAAACCAATGCCATTCGGGACGGAGATCATTGGGTGATTAATGGAGAAAAAACCTGGATTTCTAATGGCGAATATTCAGACATATTTATGTGTACTTGTAAAACTGAGGAAGGCCTAACTCATATATTGATAGACCGGGAAGAGCATGGATATGAAGTGCATGATATAAAGAAAATGGCCTTGAACGGTCAGTCAACGGCCCAAATCTTTATGACGGATGTTCGCGTACCTGTGACTAATACGATTGGTGATGTGGGGCAGGCACTCAAGCAAACCCTTGTTCTTTTTGAGCGGGCTCGCTGTCATATGGGCCTGTGGGGCGTATCTCTGGCTCGTCGTGCCATGGATGAAGCTATTAAATATAGCCAAACTCGTATCCAGCATGGCAAACCAATTGCGGGTCACCAGTTAATTGCTGATAAATTAGCGATTATGGCAACAGAAATTGATGCAGGTCGCCTTCTCATTCACCGGGCAGCATCAATGATTGATGCGGGCATCCGGTGTGATAAAGAGTGTGCTATGGCCAAATGGTACGGCACTGAATTGGCAGTAAGAGCCACAAGGGATGCCTTGCAAATTCATGGAGCCAACGGTGTTACTAAGGAATTTATTGTGGAGCGGCTAGTAAGAGAGGCTCTCATTGGCCCCATTCCCGATGGCACTACAGAAATTCAGAAATTGTTGATTGCTCGTATTTTAACCGGCGTTCAAGCCTTTCATTAAAGACGTAATAAGTTACAAAAGGAAATATAAATGAAAATTGATGGAAATGTTATCGTTGTCACTGGTGGGGTTTCTGGCCTTGGCCAGGCCGCAGTGCGTAGCCTCCACGCTCAAGGAGCAAAGGTTATAGCCTTTGATTTAAATGATGATGCTGGTGCAAAACTTGTGGAAGAACTAGGCGAGGGAAGATTTTTGTTTTGCCATACCGATGTAACCTGTGAAGAATCCGTCGCAGGGGCCATTGAAGAAGTAACAAATTTTTTTGGTACTATTCATGTCTGCATTAACGCTGCAGGCATTCCTGCACCTTGTAAAATTTTGGAGAAGGACGGGTCTGCAGTTTCTCTGACAAAATTTACGAAGGTCGTTGATGTCAACTTGAACGGTGTTTTTAATGTTATGAGTAAATGTGCGGCCGTTATGGCCAAAAATGATCCTCAAGATGGTGAAGAACGTGGAGTGATTATAAATATTTCTTCCGGAGCGGCCTTTGAAGGGCAAATTGGGCAATGCGGCTATGCATCATCCAAGAATGGTGTCATCGGCCTTAATATGCCCGCATCTAGGGAGCTTGGAAGATATGGCATTCGCGTAAATTCTATAGCTCCTGGGTTATTTGGTACTCCTATGGTTGAATCATTGGGGGATAAAATTGTTCAAAGTCTAACTAGTATGGTTGAGGCCCCAAAACGCTTGGGTCAAATGGACGAATTTGCTCATTGCTGCCAATTTATTATTGAAAATGGTTATATTAACGGGACTACTATCCGCATAGATGCAGCAACTCGTCTTAAGGCGAGTTAGAAGAATAGGAAGACAATTCTTGTCGTTCTTCCTATTCTTCTCAAGGAGTGGGTGGCTGATGATGACTTGGCCCATTTTATTGTAGAGGCTATAGAGCGCGTTGATATGCGTGCCTTTCATGTCAGTCGGACAGGCTCTGGCAAGGCACAATATCACCCGCGCATGATGCTTGGCCTGCTGGTGTATTGTTACGCCAGCGGGATTTTCTCGTCCCGCAGGATTGAGCAGGCGACCTACCGTAATGTTTCGGTACGCTTCATCGCGGCCAACAACCACCTGGATCATGATACAATCGCCAAATTCCGGCGCGACAATGCGGCGGCATTTCAGGTCGCCTTCACCCAAATTCTGCTGCTCGCCAAGGAAGTCAATATTCTCAAAGTTGGTATGGTCGATTGACGGCACAAAGATTGACGCCAATGCCTCAAAAATCAAGTCGCTGCGCTATGACCGGATTGAGGCCTTGCGCACCAAACTCGATGCCGATATTGCAGAGTTGATGACACAGGCGAAAACCGCTGATCAGACCGACAGGCCTGACGGGCTGTCGCTACCCGATGAGATTGCCCGTCGTCAAAACCTAAAAGACAAGCTGGATGCTGCGGCCAAAAGGCTGGAAGCAGCAGCGGGGGATGATGACGGCGACTTGCCGCCGCCGCGCCCCAACAAACAGATCAACCTTACCGACCCGGACAGCGCCATCATGCGCAAATCAGCACGGCATGAATATCGCCTGGGCCTATAACGATCAAGCGGTTGTTGATGCTGACGGCAGCGCCCTGATCCTCGGCACCAACGTTCTGCAAACCACCAATGACTGGCAGGATATGCCGGAGAGAAA
>CAYOTF010000116.1:0-6478 GCA_964406805.1 uncultured Zetaproteobacteria bacterium
GCAAACAAACATATTTACACACCAACAAGTCCATGCGCTGGTGGCTCAAACAACGCCTGCAAGGCAACATCAATCGTCTCTTGCCACTGACGCTGGCAACACGTTTATCTGCCTCAGACACACAACTGGCAGGTATTCGCGGCTGCCATCTATCGTGTCCGACCGAAGCACTGATCCGCATCAATGGCTTTGATGAAAGCTTTGAAGGCTGGGGTCGTGAAGATTCCGATCTTACCGCCCGCTTACTGCATGCCGGTCTTAAACGACGCAACCTGCGTGGTCAGCCAGTATTGCACCTCTGGCATCCGGAATGTTCACGCCAACAACTCGATGCCAATGATATCAAACTGCAAGCCTGCCTCGATGAAAAACGTATCGAAGCTGTATCTGGGCTGAAACAACTCTTACCCTAAGCCCCAAATTAACTGTCAGCATATTTCATAAGTGGGACAGCAGTGGTAGCGGCCCCTTAAAAACGATGCGTTTGCTTGTTCAACAGCGCTGAGCGTGTCCAACATTCGGCATCACGATCCGGCAGATCAGATAAACGCCACGACCAGTTGTTTTCCAGCGTTCCCGGTGTATTGAATTTCGCTTCTGTGCCCAAAGCCAATAAATCCTGCATCGGAATCACGGCCAATTCAGCAGGCGATTTCAACGCCGCCTCAATCAACGCCCAAGGCATATCTTCAGCGTTTGCATCCAGCACCCGCATGGCATTGTTGCGGGTGTTTTCATCACTGGCTTCAAACCAGCCCATGGTGGTATCGTTATCATGAGTACCGGTATAAACCACCGCATCTTCACCAAAAGCACTCGGCAAATACGGATTATCCGCATTGCCATCAAAAGCGAATTGCAAAATCTTCATACCCGGCAGGTTAAAGTCTTCACGCAACTTGGTGACCTCATCAGTAATAATACCGAGATCTTCTGCAATCAATGGCAGCTCACCAAGCTCATCCTGCAGGGTTTGCAACATGGCTGCGCCTGGAGCTGGCCGCCATTCACCAATAATTCCATCCTCACTTTCACCCGGAATCGCCCAAAAGGCTTCCAGCGCACGAAAATGATCGATGCGTAACATGTGCATCCATTGCAACTGACGCGAGACCCGGCGCACCCACCAACTGAATCCATCGGCCTGCATTTTATCCCAACGATACAAGGGATTGCCCCAGCGCTGACCTGTTTCAGAAAAATAATCCGGCGGCACACCCGCCACATCCTGACAGAGACCTTTTGCATTCACCGTGAAATACTCGCGCCCAGCCCACACATCGGAGGAATCATGTGCCACATAAATCGGCAGATCACCAAACAACTGCACCTGTCTTGATTCGGCATAGGTTTTCAACTGCTGCCATTGGCGTTCAAACAAAAACTGCTCAAAGATAACCTGTCGAATCAGGTCTGCATGCTCTTCTCGCGCCTGCTGCAAAGCTGTCGCATCCCGATCCCGCAAACCTTGCGACCACTGCCACCAGGCATGATCTACAGAAGCAGCTTTGAGCGCTGCAAACAACGCATAATCGCGCAGCCAATACGCATGCTTGGCTTGAAAGCAATCAAGATCTTGCTTGAGTTCAGGCTCACCTTCAACAGCATGCCAAAAGCGCTCAGCAGCTATTGAGCGCAAGCTGCGATGCTGAGCCGCAGAACAATCACCCTGCCATGCATCTGCATCGAGCCAGCCTTGCGCCACACAATCACGCAAATCAAGCAGTTCCGGATTACCCGCAAAGCTGGATAGGGATTCATACGGAGAGCCATGACCATGGGTGGGACCCAGCGGTAAAAACTGCCAGACGGTGAATCCGGCACTGGCCAAGTCATCGATAAAGGTTTTCGCTTCTTCACCCAGCACACCTTTATGAAACGGCCCCGGTAAAGATGTAATGTGCAACAACACCGCCGATCTACGGCGATCAATCCAGCCACTCACGAATCAGCACCACCACGGCGCATCGTGCCACCACCTTCAGCATCACCGCCACCCTTGGAAATATCATCATCCAACGATGTCGGTGCAACACAACCCAACAATTGATACAGTTTTTTCAAATGCAGACGATACAAACGATCAAAATCACGCACCGCCGCACCCGGATTATAATCACCAAACCACCAGCACCAATCCGAGCCTTCACAAATACGCAACTGCTCTTCGGCATCGGCTTTCTGTTGCGGCTCAAGCGCCTCGGCATGCTTATCAAACGCATGTTTGGCTTCAATCAACAATTCCCAAGCCCGTGTTTTGGCACGATCACCAATCCAGGTGGACAAATTGCCATACACCCACGAACCCGGCGTTAATTTATTCAATTTCTCTGTCGCCGGAGTCTCAGCCAGATAATCACTGAAGGTTGTCAGTTCATAATCCTCGTGTTCGATGATGGACTGGTACAATTTGGTTAAGAAGGGCAGTGCATTTTCATGGTAATGTTCCCAGGCATTTTCGCCATCCATAATAATCGCCACAACCGGCGCATCCATGCCCTGTGTGCGATGATGAATGCCAGCCAGCTCATGCATAAAGTTATTAATCGCATCGGTACAATCCCAGCGCGAATATTCAAAACCCAACAAATCAGACAAACGATCATCACGGAAGAAACAGGTAATTTCCTGTTTACCCTCACCCACCAGCCATGGATGATACAAATCACGATTACCCTGCTGTTCACGTAAATTAAATTTCAGCGAATGATGCAAGACCGCTTCACCCGTCGCGCACCATTGGAAACCGGACTCACCCAACAATGCTAACGTATCTTCGGATACCGCGCCTTCTGCCGGCCAGCAACCCGCAGGCGCAGCACCAAAGCGCTCAGCATGGTGACTGCGCGCCAGATCAATATGATCCTGTGCGCGTTCACGGCCTCCCGGATACGGTTCATCCGGCAGCATTGCATCCGGCACAGTTTCCCGAGCGGTATTGAAATCCAGCATCAAGGGAATGATGGGATGGGCATAGGGGGTGGTGGTCAGTTCCAGCTTACCCAAATCAACCAAACGGCGATGCATCGATGGAATTTCAGCCAATAAGGATGCAATCAGCGTAAGCAAATCACGGCGATCCTGATAGGTGAAACCCTTGGCCTTTTCGATCAAGCGACGCGCCACAAAATTGCGCTGGCGCACTGTCTCACCCAACCAGGCCAGATGATACCAGGTCACTAGATCCGAATAAAAACTCTCACCCAAGTATTCGACCGCATCATGGGTTTTGGCATGTTCCGCCATATTCCACAAACGGGAAAAGGCCGGATAACGATGCAGATTACGTTCATGATTCAAACGAAAACAGGATTCTAGCAAATACGAGTGATCCTGTTTTTTCAATTGACCGGACTTGTGCGCCAAAGCCGCCAAAAGCGGATCATTGAGTTCATCTTGCGTGCCGTTGAGATAAGCACGCATCTGTTCGGCATAATCTTCAATCTGCGATACCAGCGAGGGCACATAATTGATCACCGCTTTGGCGCCGGGCAATTGCGATAAAATCTCCGCCATATCGGTATAATCTTTCATAGCATGCAAATACACCCAGGGCAGGTGATAACGACCAGTATCAGCTTCGCGATAAAACGGCTGATGCATATGCCAGTAAAAAATAACGGATAAGGGTTGACTCATAATGTTCCTCGTTTCTTTGTAACTATTCAGTTCACCCCTGTTGTTTCCCGCTGGCTATGTTGAAAAATACTCACGTACACCAGTACGTTCCGCTTTTTCGCCTTACCATCAGAAAAAACAGTGGCAATCTGAACAGCTACTTCTTATTTTGTAAGCGCGATGAATAGTTCCATTTATATTAGCATAAATGCAAACGCTCAGGGCTACACAAGCAGCCCTAAGCATTGGTCATGCCAATAAATGAAAGGATTACATTTCGTGCAGGTTCTGACCTAACATTTCCGGTGTCACCAATACAATGCCACCTTCAGAAACATAAAAGCGTTCAGCATCTGCTTTCGGATCTTCACCAATCACCGTGCCTTCAGGGATAATTGTACCCTTATCAATCACACAGCGTTTGATGCGGCAATTCTGGTTGATTTCAACATCCGGCAAGATCACCGCATCTTCAACTGTTGAATACGAATGCACACGCACATTGGAAAACAACACCGAATGACGCACTGTAGCGCCAGTAATCAAACAACCACCGGAGATAAGTGAATCCACAGCCATGCCGCGTCGCTCTGTGCTATCAAAAGCAAATTTTGCAGGTGGCAATTGATCCTGATTGGTCCAGATCGGCCAATTCTGATCGTACAAATTCAAATCCGGCTCAATTTCAGCCAGATTGATATTGGCCTCCCAATAGGAATCGATCGTACCCACATCTTTCCAATAACCGGAAGCACTGGTATTGCCTTCGAGGAACGGGAATGCAAAGGCATTGGCGTTTTCAATGGCATGCGGGATAAGATCGTGACCAAAATCATGGGTGGACGATTCATCGGCGGCATCTTCCAACAAACGCTCACGTAAATACTGGGCGCTGAACACATAAATACCCATCGATGCCAGCGACTGCGTATCATCACCGGGCATGGATTTCGGCTGATCCGGTTTTTCAGCAAACTCAATAATGCGTGATTCATCATTAATCGCCATCACACCAAATGCCTTGGCTTCATCCAATGGCACTGGAATACAGCCGACTGTGATATCCGCACCCTTGGCCACATGGGCGGCAATCATTTTACCATAATCCATTTTATAAATATGATCGCCCGCCAACACAATCACATATTCCGGATTGTAATGACGGATAATATCCAGATTCTGATACACAGCATCGGCAGTGCCCACATACCAGCCTTCACCCATACGTTGCTGGGCAGGCAAGACTTCAACAAACTCCCCAAACTGACCGGACATGAATGACCAGCCGCGTTGCAGATGGCGTTGCAGGGAATGCGACTTGTATTGTGTGATCACTGAAATACGGCGAATACCTGAATTGATGCAATTGGACATCGGGAAATCAATAATTCTAAACTTACCACCGAACGGTACGGCGGGTTTTGCGCGCCAATCGGTCAAGGCTTTTAAACGTGACCCTCGGCCACCAGCCAGTACCAATGCCACGGTATTGGCTGTCATTGTACTAATGTTGCGTTCCATTTGCGGACTCATGCTTTCCTCCCCCCTTATTCAATATTGAATCTGTGTGATTCGATCAATGCGTGGCGCATCATAACAGTTAAAAAAAAATTTCGCTATGTGGTTAAAAAGATAAATTCCGTTAGTATGGCGGTTCTTTTAGAGAGGGGAACTCATGCCGAATCAGATCATTTCCACCGAGCCAATGGACGGGCAGCGACCTGGCACTTCAGGATTACGCAAAAAAGTAACCGTGTTTCAACAGCCTCATTATTTGGCCAACTTTGTGCAAGCCGTGTTTGATTCGATTGGCGAGTATGCCGGTCAGACTCTGGTGGTTGGCGGCGATGGCCGCTTTTACAATCGCGAAGCCATTCAAATCATCATCAAAATGGCTGCCGCCAACGGTTTTTCCAAGGTGCTGGTTGGTCAGGGCGGCATTCTCTCCACACCAGCCGCATCGTGTCTGATTCGCAAATACGGCGCTTATGGCGGCCTGATTCTCTCTGCCAGCCACAACCCGGCTGGCCCTGATGAAGATTTCGGCATCAAATACAATATTGGTAACGGCGGCCCTGCCCCTGAGGCTGTAACCGAAGCTATTTTTAAGCGCACCCTGAACATCGACCGCTATCTGATTTCAGATTGTGCCGATGCGAATCTGGATAATATCGGCAGCTTTAAATTGGCTGGCATCGAAGTGGAAGTGATTGATGCCGTCGCTGATTACGCCGATCTGATGCAATCGCTGTTTGATTTTGATGCCATTCGTAAATTGCTAAGCGGTGATTTCCGCATGGTCTTCGATGCCATGCATGCAGTGACAGGCCCTTATGGCACTGCCATTCTCGAAAACATGCTTAATGCACCCAAAGGAACGGTCATCAATGCCGAACCCAAAGAAGATTTCGGCGGTGGCCATCCCGATCCCAACCTGACCTATGCGCATGAACTGGTGGATATCCTGTACGGTGAAAATGCACCGGAATTTGGCGCGGCCTCCGATGGCGATGGCGATCGTAATATGATTCTCGGCAATCATTTCTTTGTGACTCCGAGTGATTCGTTAGCCGTCATGGCCGCCAATGCTACCCTGATACCGGGCTATAAAGATGGCATCGCGGGTGTGGCACGCTCCATGCCAACCTCAGCCGCCGTTGATAAAGTTGCAGATGCACTGGGGCTGGAATGCCATGAAACACCAACCGGCTGGAAGTTCTTCGGTAATTTGATGGATGCTGGCCGTGTCACCCTGTGCGGCGAGGAATCGTTCGGCACTGGCTCTGATCATGTGCGTGAAAAAGATGGTTTATGGGCTGTACTCTTCTGGCTCAATATTCTGGCCGTGCGTCAGGAACCT
>CAYOTF010000116.1:6488-8846 GCA_964406805.1 uncultured Zetaproteobacteria bacterium
CACCATTCTGAGCAAACACTGGCAGAAATATGGCCGCAACTATTATTCGCGTCATGATTACGAAGGTGTGGATTCAACCGCTGCAAGCCAAGTGCTGCAAAATGTACGTGATCAGTTCGAGACACTGCCCGGAACGACACTGGCTGGTCGCAGCATCAAAAGCTGTGATGATTTTTCCTACACCGATCCGATTGATGGCAGTATCAGTCAAAATCAAGGCGTACGCATCCTGTTTGATGATAGCTCACGCATTATTTTCCGTCTCTCTGGCACAGGCACAAGCGGGGCTACGGTGCGTTTGTATCTGGAATCCTTTGAAGCCGATACCGACAAACAGAATCTGGATGCACAAGATGCCTTATCCGAGATGATTGAAGCAGCCGATTCGGTATCAAAATTACGTCAGCTTAGCGGCCGCGACAAACCGACTGTCATTACCTGATTTAAACGCAACACATCCGATTAAGAACGTCCAATAGCTACGATAAAGCGAGGCCACAGATGACTAAACCAATTTTATCTCCAGATGCATGGGCAGTAGTTGAAGCCCGCAGCCATGATCCCTTTACCTGGCTCGGTGTGCATGAGCATCCCGATGGCGGCGTGATTGTACGCACCATGAAAGCTCAGGCTGAAAGAGTGTGGTTGTTGCCAGATGGTGGCAGAGCCCAGGTCATGCAACGCATCGAAGGCACCGATGTGTTTGAAAAGCACTGGAAAGGCGGCAGCTTTGAAAAGACCTACCGCTTGCGCATTGAAAACAAAGAAGGCCATCGCTGGGAAAAAGATGATGCCTATCGTTTCGCTCCCTTCCTCGGTGAAATGGATTTGCACCTGATCGGAGAAGGCAATCACTTTGAAAAATACCGCATCATGGGTGCGCATGTGCGTGAACATGAAGGAGTCTCCGGTGTTGGTTTTGCGGTTTGGGCGCCGGCAGCTTCGCGTGTGTCGGTGATCGGCAATTTCAACCACTGGAACGGCTGCGAACACCAAATGCGTGTGCGCGGTTCAACCGGCATCTGGGAAATCTTTATTCCAGGCCTGTGTGAAGGTGAAACCTATAAATTTGAAATACGCTCTCAGCATGGCGAACTATTTGAAAAAACAGATCCGTACGCCCAGCAAATGGAGCTGCGTCCGGCCACAGCCAGTGTAGTGCACAATTGCAAAACGTATGAGTGGAACGATGCCGACTGGGTTACAGATCGCCCGGTCACACAGGCGGCAGATAAACCGATGAGCATTTATGAAGTGCATCCGGGTTCATGGCGACGTGGTGGCGATGATGGTGAGGACTTCCTTAATTATCGCGATTTGGCACACCAGCTAGTCGATTATTGCAGCTGGATGGGCTACACCCACATCGAACTAATGCCGATTACCGAACACCCCTTTGATGGTTCCTGGGGTTATCAAACGGTGGGCTATTTTGCGCCCACCAGCCGCTTTGGCACACCGGATGATTTCCGTTATTTCATCGATTACTGCCATCAGAAAAACATTGGTGTCTTCCTCGATTGGGTGCCTGCACATTTTCCCAAAGACGCACACGGCCTAGCGCGCTTTGATGGCACACCGCTGTATGAACACGAAGATCCGCGCTTGGGTGAGCATAAAGACTGGGGCACGTATATTTTCAACTTTGGCCGCAATGAAGTGCGCAACTTTCTCATTGCTTCAGCTCTGTTCTGGCTCGATGAATATCACATCGATGGTTTACGCGTCGATGCTGTGGCCTCCATGCTGTATCTGGATTATTCGCGTGAAGAAGGCGAATGGCTGCCCAACAAACACGGCGGCCGTGAAAATCTCGAAGCGGTTGAGTTCCTCAAACAATTCAACTGCCTGGTGCATGAACGCTTCCCGGGAGCCGTCACCATGGCCGAAGAATCGACCTCATGGCCAATGGTTTCACGTCCCACCTATCTCGGCGGCTTGGGCTTCACCATGAAATGGAACATGGGCTGGATGAACGATACACTAGCCTATTTTGAAGAGGATCCGATTCATCGCTCCTACCATCATCATGCCCTGACCTTCTCGATGGTCTATGCCTTCACGGAAAATTTCATCCTGCCATTTTCACATGATGAAGTGGTGCATGGCAAAGGCTCAATGCCACAAAAAATGCCGGGCGACGATTGGCAGAAATTTGCCAATCTGCGTCTGCTCTACGCATTCATGTATGCCCATCCGGGTAAAAAGTTACAGTTTAACGGCATGGAATTCGGCCAGTGGCCGGAATGGGATTTTGATGCATCGCTACCCTGGGATCAATCGAACTTCATGCCACACCGTGGCCTGCAACTGATGATGCGCGACATGAATCATCTGTATAAGGATGTACCCGCCCTG
>CAYOTF010000117.1:0-8814 GCA_964406805.1 uncultured Zetaproteobacteria bacterium
GGCACTGTTGATTTCGCCGTATTACAATAAACCCACGCAGGAAGGCATTTTTCAACATTATAAGGCGGTGGCTGCGGCAGTGCATTTGCCACAGATTGTTTACAATGTGCCGGGGCGTACCAACTCGAATATTGCACCGAAAACAGTGGCTCGCTTGTCGCATATTTCGAATATTATCGCCATCAAGGATGCAACGGCGGATATGGAACAATTGATGCATACATTGGCTGCTTGTGATGGTCGTATCGAGTTTTATTCGGGCGATGATGCGACCGTGATGCCGTTTATGGTCTTGGGTGGTCACGGGGTGATTTCTGTGGTGGCCAATATTGCGCCGCGCACGATGATTGCATTGACCGACGCGATGCGCAGCGCCGATCTGGACACGGCGCGAGCCGCGCAATTTGCCATGCGCGAACTCAATAGCATGCTGTTTGTGCAGGCCAATCCGATTCCGGTGAAAGCGGCATGTCATTTGTTGGGCTGGTGCAAGGATGAACTGCGCTTGCCATTGTTATCACTCGATGGTGAATTGCTGCAAGAGTTGCAGCAAACTATGCAGGCATTTGAATTTGATCTGCCGCAAGGTGCCGAACAGTTATTATGCAGTGCTGCGGAGTCTGCGAATCACTGACTCTGTCGTATCATCCTTGCGTCTGATGTTCAGTTTCAGGCGCTTGGTGCATTCCTTCGCTTATTTATCGGCGACGCTGGTAGCTATCGCTGTGTTTGCCCTGGTGCTGATGCTGGCCGAATCGGCGGTGTATATGATCAGCGGCCAGCCTGTCTCGGTATGGGCGATGGTTATTGCAGCGATTTCGGCGGCGTTTGGTTATGCACCATTGGTGCAATCGATGTTGCGGGCACTCGATCGTATCTTTTTCAGGCATCAGCTCGATACCCTGGCTGCGATCCGGCAGCTAGGTGCTGGCGATTTGGCGCAACTACCAATCGAAGATGTGGAAGCAGCATTGCTGGAGCGCATCTGCAATGTCAGTCACCGCCGTTTTGCAGCGCTCGATGAGCGCCAGCTGGTCGATGGCGGCTGGTTTTCGTATCCGGCTGATGCGCCTTTGATTGATGCACAACACCATGGCGATAAACATCCAGACTATGCCCTGTGTTTGAAACTGCCTGCAGCGAGTGGCGAGGCGTGGTTGTGGCTAGGGCATCGGCACGATGGGCGGGCGATGGATGCAGAAGAGCGTGCCAGTCTGGAATCGTTGGCCAAGTTTTCAGCCATGAGTCTGGAGCATGCGCGTTTAACCCATTTGCAATCCGAAGCTGCGCGTTTGGACTCCTTATCGCGTGTGACACGCCAATTGCATTCGCATGATTTGAAAAACCGATTGCATGATTTGTCTTTTTTAGCCCATCATCTGGGCTCAGGCAAGCTCGATGAAGAGGATGTGCAGCGTATGATTAGTGCGATTCGTAAAGTTACAGGCCGCATGCAGACCTTGATGCAACGGCTTTCTGATCCGAATGCACCGGTCGATCCGAGCATCGCACCACTGGATCTGGTGGACTTATTACAACGCAGTGTGCGCGATCGTTTGTGGCCGGAATCGGTGCGGCTGAAGCAACAGCATGCCCGTTTACCCGCCGTGGCAGGCGATGCGGATATGTTGCAGGGTGTGTTTGAAAATCTGTATGATAATGCAGTGCAGGCGATGCAGGGACAGGGCGAGATTGTCATTGAAACCCGTGTGTTGAATGGAGGTTCAAGACATGCTCGGGCAGAGGTGCGTATCCGTGATCAAGGTTGTGGCATGAGTCAAGAATTTATCAGCCTGCGATTGTTTCGTTTGTTTGCCACCAGCAAGAGCAATGGTCTGGGGGTCGGGCTGTATTTGAGTCGCAGAATTGTAGAAGCGCATGGTGGAACGATTACAGCAGAAAGTGAGGGTGCGCGTAAAGGTTCCACCTTCATTGTATACTTACCCTTGTGGCAGGCTTAGGTCATGGGCTTAGAGTAGTTTCTGAATCAGTTTCTGAAGGAGTCGAAATGATGAAACAAACGGTATTGGTCGTTGATGACAATGATATTAATCGATTGAATTTGAAATTGTTGTTGAAAGAATCGTATCAAATTCTTGAAGCCGGTGACCTGGACGGGGCAGATGCCGCGTTATCCGGTAATCGGGTGGATTTGGTGGTGTTGGATTTGGCGTTGCCGCCGGAGCCGGATAATCCGGAAATCGGCATGGCGTATTTGAAGAAATTACGTGCCGATAGTCCGGATACGCCGGTGGTGGTGATTACCGGCCACGATGAGCGTGCCTTGGCGCAACGGGCACAGAGTCTGGGGGCGCTGGATTTTTTTGGTAAACCGTTCGATCCGGATGAAGTAAAGTCCACGATTGATCGCAGCATAGAGGCACACTGGCAGGCCATGCGCGAGCAGGATATGCAGCGTGCGCTCGACACCCGGGTGAATCGTGATTTGTTGGGTGAATCGGCAACCATGCAAGCCCTGCGTACGATGATTTCACAAGTGGCATCAGCGCCTTCGACGGTATTGATTCGTGGTGAAACGGGTACAGGTAAAGAGTTGGTGGCGCGGCAATTGCATGCCGCTAGCCCGCGTTCTCAGCAACCGTTTATTGCTATCAATTGTGCTGCGATGTCGGCTGAATTGTTGGAATCGGAATTATTTGGTTATGAAAAAGGTGCTTTTGCTGGTGCGTTGAAACGTAAGCTGGGTTGGTTTGAGCGTGCTTCTGGAGGCACGCTATTTTTGGATGAGGTGGCAGGCTTGCCGCTGTCGGTGCAGGGGAAATTGTTACGGGTGCTGGAATCGGGTGAGTTCTCCCGCTTGGGTGGTGAGGCCATTTTGCGTTCGGATGTGCGTTTGATTTGTTCGAGCCGGGAAGATTTGGAGCATAAGGTGCAGCAAGGCAGTTTCCGGGATGATTTTTATTATCGCATTCAAGTGGTGGAAATCAAAGTGCCGGCTTTGCGTGAGCATAATGATGATTTGCCGCTGCTCTCGGATGCGATTTTATTGCGCAAGGCGGCGATGTGCGGCAAACGCATGCAGCCGTTATCCGATGATGTGCTGGAGCAGTTGGGGCGTTACAGCTGGCCGGGTAATGTGCGGGAATTGGAGAATGTGATTGAGCGGGCAGTGGTATTGGCGACCGGTGATCAGGTGGAATCGATTCCTTCGTTGATGGGGCCTCAGGTGGTGAATGCGGATGAAGATCCGCTGCAACAATGGCTGCAGCAATTGCCGGATTCGGGGATTCGGGCTGAAAAGGCAGTCGCTGCGTTTGAAATGAAATTGGTGGAAACAGCCTTGCAGCGCAATCAGCACATCAAGGCGAGAGCCGGACGCTGGCTGGGTTTTGGTGATCGAGCCAAGGATAAAATGCGTTATTTGTGTGATAAATACGATATTGAGGTGCATGAAAACTTATGATTCGGACGACAGCATTGATGAAATACGTTTTTTGTGTGTTTGCTATGCTGGCTTTGATGAACACTGCCGGCGCTCAGGATTTGGAGTTTGATAAAGAGTATCTGTATTTTCGCGATGCTAATGTGCCGCCGTTTCAGAAATCGCGCGAGTTTTTTGATATGCCCAACCGCAAAGGTTTTTTTGAAGTGACACTGGTTTCCGATTCGGTGGGGCCATTAACCTTTCGTATTGTCCGCGTTAAGGGCGATGTGGAAACGACACAGGTACAGAAGCGCAGCTATCATGTTGGCAATCATGAATTTCAGACACGTTTTGATAATGTCTCAGGGCAGGATGACCTGATTGTGGAGATCGCCAACTCCAACCCGGCCACAGTGGCTAAAGTATCGGTGTTTGTGGTGGAACTTCCGGCTCGATAAGTTAAGCTTTCGTCATGAGAAAACTGAGTTATGTGTTCGCTTTGTGTGCGCTGTGGATGACGATGGTGCTGCCGTGTCAGGCTGCTCATGCGCATGTGCAAGTGCAATTAAAATGGAAACATCAGTTTCAGTTCGCCGGTTTCTATGCCGCACTCGAACAGGGTTTTTATAGCAATGAAGGGCTTGATGTTGAGTTGATTGAAGGGGGCCCTGCACATCACCCGATACAGGATCTTTTAGCTGGCGATGTGCATTATGCGGTGGCTGATGCCGGTGTATTATTGTCACGCGCCAATGGCGATCCTGTTGTTCTTCTGGCGAGTATGTTTCAACATTCACCGCAGGTGATATATACTCGGCCGGATATTACCCGGCTGACTGACTTGCGCGGCAAACGAGTGATGATGCAATCGGGTTTTTTGACCATTGAAGTGCAGGCCATGCTGCGTCGTGAAGGTCTGGCTGATGCAGATTATCAGCGACTTGCCATTGGCAGTATTGCGGATCTTATTGTCGGGAATACGGATGCATTTCCCGGTTATAGCAGCAATGAAGGCTTTGTGTTGCAACAGCGGAATATTCCTTTTAATGTGTTTGAACCACAGGATTATGGTGTCGATTTTTACGGTGATACGCTGCTGACAACAGAGTCTGAATTAACATTGCATCCTCAGCGTGTGGCGGCTTTTCGTCGTGCGACTATCAAAGGCTGGGACTATGCGCTTGGCCATCAGCAGGAAATTATTTCTCTTATTAAAGAGCAGTACGATAGCCAGCATAAATCAATTGAACATTTAACCTATGAGGCCAATGCGATTGCGGCATTAATGATTGCAGATCTTGTGCCGGTGGGATTCTCGAATGTTCAGCGCTGGCAATCGATTGCCACAGAGTTTGAAAAACTGGGGCACGCTCCCATGGAGATCGACTGGGATGTATTTGTTTACCAGCCCAATAATAGTGTGCGTGACGTGCTCTGGCACTACCGTTATTGGATTGTTTGTATTGCATTGTTTTTGTTGCTTCTGATCCTGTATCTTTACACGATACAATTGCGACGAGGCATTCACAAGCGCACAGCGGCGCTGAATCAAATTACACACGAATACAAAGATATTCTCGATCACATGCAAGATGCATATTACCGCGCCAATTTGAAGGGTGAAATGATTTGGGTCTCCTTAGCCTGCGAGCGGCAGATGGGCTATTCGCGCCAAGAGTTGATCGGTAAACCGATCAGCTATTTGTATTATGATAGTGCTGGACGTGCATTATTTCTGCAGGCTTTGCAAAGCACAGAAGGTGATTTGCGGCATTTTGAAGTGTGTTTGCGGCATAAAGATGGCTCCCGTATGTGGTCTGAAGTTAATGCGCAGTATTTTTATGATGAGCAGGGTGCTGTGGCAGGTATTGAAGGCAATGTACGCAATATTACCGAACGAAAAAAAGCCGAACGCGAGAGTCAGGAGCTGACCGGCCAGCTACAGCAAGCTCAAAAGATGGAAAGTATCGGTGTATTGGCCGGTGGTATTGCGCATGATTTTAACAATATGTTGGTGGGTGTGATGGGCAATGCTGAATTGGCCATGCTGGATACGGACGTGCAGGATCATATGCGCCAATATTTGCAGAAGATTTTTAATTCAGCACGGCGCGGTGCTGATCTGGTCAAACAAATGCTGGCCTATTCCGGTCAGGGCAGATTGAGCATGGGTAATCAGAATTTTAATGCATTGATTGGCGATGTGTCTGAGCTATTAAGCACGGTGATTGGTAAAAAAATAACCTTGAATCAGACCTTGATGGATGATTTGCCGGATGTGTCGGGTGATCGCAATCAGCTTACGCAACTGGTGATGAACTTGATGACCAATGCTTCAGAAGCCATGGCTGATAAACCGGGGGTGATTCATTTGCGCACCGGTGTGCGTCACCTCGGGGCGCTGGATTTTTCCAGTATGTATATGGCGACAGATTTAGAGGAAGGTATGTTTGTTTTTGTCGAGGTGAAAGATTCCGGTTGCGGCATGGATGAGGAAACCAAGTCACGTATTTTTGATCCATTTTTCACCACCAAGGAGACCGGGACAGGACTGGGTTTGGCTGAGTTGTTGGGCATTGTGCGCAGTCAAGGCGGCACCTTGGCAGTGCATACGGAGCAGGGTAAAGGCTCGCGATTTTCGGTGTTTTTACCGATGTTGGAAGTTCGAGCCTTGCCGCAGAATCTCGATACACCTGAAATTAATATACCAAGCAATATGCCCGGTGCGATATTGCTGGTCGATGATGAAGAAACGGTGCGCGATGTGGCCAGCAGTATGCTGGAACGGGAAGGCCTTCGGGTACTTACAGCCGTCGATGGGCAGCAGGCTGTTGATGTGTACCGTCAGCATGCTCCGGAGATTGCCTTGGTGTTGATGGATTTAACCATGCCGGAAATGGATGGTGAACAGGCATTTCATGCGATTCGAGCCATCAATCCCAATGCGAGCATAGTTCTAAGCAGTGGTTTTCTTGATTCTGAGGCGATTGAGCGTTTAAAGCGGTACGGTTTGGCAGGCTTTGTGAAAAAACCGTACTCGAGGCAGATGCTGTTGTCTGAAATCAGTCGCTTTGGCATCGGTTACGAGGATGCTCCGGCGCGCGATAGTGCTGATGACTTGGATTCCTGAATTATTATCCCCATGATATAGCCATGGAGTGTTGATATGGATGTGAGCCGCCTTACCCAAAAAGTGAACGAAGCCATGGCTTCCGGTCAGACATTGGCGCTGCGCTTGGCACATGCGCAGCTTGATGTTGAACATGTATTGATCGAACTGTTGGCGCAGCAGGCTGGAATCGCCCCGCGCGTGTTTGAAGCTGCAGGCAAGAATGTCGAATCGATTCAATCCGGCTTGCAGCGGGTTTTGTCCAAGTCTCCGACAGTGCGCGGCCAAAGGCTTGAAGGGGGTCAGATCTATATTACCCCGCGTTTGCAGCGTGTGTTGCAACAGGCTGGCGATGAAGCCGAGCGCATGCAGGATGATTATATTTCTGTTGAACATGTGCTGTTGGCCAGCATCGACGAGAGCGCCCAGACAGAATTGAGTAAACTATTCAAGGCTCAGAATGTCACCCGCGAATGCTTGCTCGAAGCGATTGCTAAAGTGCGTGGAAATCAGCGTGTGACGAGTGATTCACCGGAGTCGCAGTTTGAGGCATTAACGAAATATGGCAGTGATCTGGTTGAATTGGCGCGCGCCGGCAAGCTGGAACCGGTGATTGGGCGGGATACGGAAATCCGTTCCGTCATTCGTATTTTATCGCGTAAAACGAAGAATAATCCAGTCTTGATTGGTGAGCCTGGGGTGGGAAAAACTGCTATCGTGGAAGGCCTTGCTCAGCGTATTGTTTCAGGCGATGTGCCGGAAGGTTTAAAAAACCGTAGTTTGTTCTCGCTCGATATGACTGCGTTGATGGCTGGTGCCAAATATCGCGGTGAATTTGAAGAGCGCCTGAAAGCAGTGTTACAGGAAATTAAAGCATCGCAAGGGCAAACACTGCTTTTTATTGATGAATTGCACAGCATTGTCGGGGCAGGGAAAACCGAGGGCAGCAGCGATGCCGGCAATATGCTTAAACCCATGCTGGCACGCGGTGAATTGCATTGTATCGGTGCGACCACCTTGAATGAATACCGTTTGTATATTGAAAAAGATACCGCTTTGGAGCGCCGTTTTCAGCCGGTTGTGGTCGATGCGCCGAATGTGGCCGATAGCATTTCGATTTTAAGGGGCATACGCGAACGTTTTGAATTGCATCATGCCGTACGCATCTCCGATGCCGCGTTGATTGCTGCGGCGACATTATCGGATCGTTATATCAGTGATCGATTTTTGCCCGATAAAGCCATTGATCTGGTTGATGAAGCCTGCGCGTCTATTCGCACGGAAATGGATTCGATGCCGGCGGAGCTCGATACTCTGTCGCGTCAGGTGATGCGTTTGGAGATTGAAGCCACCGCTTTAAAGAAAGAAAAGGATGAGGCCAGTCAAGCGCGTTTGCAGCTGTTGCATAAGGAGTTGCAAGAGCTGCAAGAGCAGCGTGATGCGATGCTTGGTCGCTGGAAGCAGGAAAAGGCGGCCATGGGGCAGGTGCAGCTTGTGCGTGAGCAGATTGAGCAGGCTAAAAGTGATATTGAGCGGGCTGAGCGTTTGTATGATTTGGAGCAAACGGCCAGCTTGCGTTATGGGGTATTGCCGGATCTGGAGAAGCAGTTATCCGATCTGGAAGCAATGGCCGAACAGCACCAGGGCTTGATCAGCGAAGTCGTCAATGAAGAAGAAATAGCTGCAGTAGTAGCGCGTTGGACAGGTATTGCCATGACGCGTTTGCTGGAAGGAGAACGCGACAAGCTGTTGCGTTTGGAATCGGTCATGCAGGAGCGGGTGATTGGTCAGGATGAAGCTGTGAAAGCTGTCGCCGATGCGGTGTTGCGCGCTCGAGCCGGTATTCGTGACCAGCATAAGCCGATTGGTTCGTTCCTGTTTTTAGGTCCTACCGGTGTGGGTAAAACAGAAACAGCACGCACCTTGGCACGCACCCTGTTTGATAGCGAAGATAATATGGTGCGCATCGATATGTCCGAATACATGGAAAAACATGCCGTATCCCGTTTGCTTGGTGCGCCTCCCGGTTATGTGGGTTTTGAGCAGGGCGGGCAGCTGACCGAAGCTGTGCGGCGCAAGCCGTATTGTGTGTTGCTGCTCGATGAAGTGGAGAAAGCGCATCCAGATGTGTTCAATGTGTTACTGCAGTTGCTGGATGACGGGCGTTTAACCGATAGTCAGGGACGCACGGTGAATTTTCAACATACGATTGTTATTATGACCAGCAATATCGGTTCGGAATATATGCTTGAAGGCATTGATGCTGATGGACGCGTCGATAAGGATGTGAATGCACATGTGTTGGCGGAACTCAAACAGC
>CAYOTF010000118.1:0-8775 GCA_964406805.1 uncultured Zetaproteobacteria bacterium
CATAGCTGCATGGAGGACTTCGTCCTCCTCTGCGCCTTCGTGGCACACAACTGTCGCCGTAATTCCCGGAAGCCGTTAACGGATTCTCGTGTGAGCAATCAAAGCGTGCCTTTCGATCATCCGGAGTTGCACTATGTCGAGGGTCAAGTTGTTGCTGCGGCTCGATACTTAGCCCATAAAACATAAAGAAAGCCACTAGTGTCCGGTTAACTAACCGAACAAAATCAATTGGTTAGCCTTCTCGCATTTTTCAGTTTTGGAGTAGTCACCGGGAGTAGTCACCGGAAATAGTCACCGGGTCGAACCAAGGTAAGTACCCGAAAGATAAATGTTTATGGTTTTGTGTTGGGGTGGATATTAGCTTAGAAGCCTTGTTTCAGTGGTGAAAAGGACGTTTTAAGCAGTAGTGTGCTCTGGACAGTGCGTTGTTTTATTTAACATGCGCAGTTACAATCCACATATAGGCAAATACATGTGAGGTGCATCATGGCACAAATCCATTGTTATATTCCCGATGAAATAGCAGCGCAGTTGAGTGAAAAAGCGGAGAAAAATCATGTTTCGATATCCAAATATCTTGCCAGCTTGGTAAAAAAAGATATTTCTTCAGGCTGGCCCGAGGGTTATTTTAAACAAGTGTTTGGTGGCTGGGAGGGGGGTGAACCTTTGCAGCGCCCTCTACAAGGTGAGTGTGAAACACGAGAAGAGTTTAAATAGTGTATTTGTTGGATAGCAATGTTTGTATTCGTTTGCTCAATCAAAGGCATGCGGGCATTGAAAAGCATTTTCGCGCTTGTGTTCCATCAGAAATTTATCTGTGTAGCGTAGTGAAGGCGGAATTGCTATTTGGGGCGAGGCATAGTCATCACGTTGAAGCGAACTTGCAAAAATTAATGTTGTTTTTTTCACCGCTTGGTTCGTTGGTTTTTGATGATCACTGTGCGGAGATGTATGCTCGTATTCGACAGGATTTGTCAACGCAAGGCTGTTTAATTGGCCCCAATGATTTATTGATTGCTGCTATTGCTTTGGTGCATGATGCCGTGTTGGTGACACATAACCAAAAAGAATTTTCGCGTGTAGCTGGTCTGCGCCTGGTAGATTGGGAATAGCAGCCAGAGGGCAGATGCAGGCTCCGACCATCGTTAGAAATCAGCCATCTGTTGCCACCACTTCAGGATCTAGCGTTGACAGTGTTAGGCTTTCATATTTTTTTTAAAAACTGGCAATAGCATGTTTTTTGTTGCTCCTCGCTTGGTTAGCTATTCTTTAATCTTATTCGTTATATCTGCAATCCTGCAGGCTTTGCCACAGGCGTTCGGAGATGGGTCCCATGGGTTCACTGGCGCGGCGAAAGAGATAGATATCAATGCTTAATGGATTCAGGTCATTGCCGGAGAGCTCCAGTAAACGCCCGTCGGCCAGCTCTTCGGCGATGCGGTGGCGTGGCATGCGTCCCCAGGCGACACCGGAAAGAATCATGCTTTTTTTCATGTCGAAATCATTCACCAGCCATTGTGATGCTCCCTCCAGTATGCCCGCGCTTAGTTTGTTTTGCTTGCGACTTGTATCACGCACTACGGCTTGCACATATTGCTCCAGATCTGCTGCTACAATAGCCGGATAATGCCTGGCCAGTGGAAAGCTGGCTGAGATGACGCTGATCATTTCAGTTGTAGTCAGGCGCACGGCTTCGGTGTGTGGAATGGGCATGAAACGTTCGGCAATCGCAAAATTCGCTTCCTTTTCGTGCAAGCGCTCCAATGTGCCGCCCATGCTTTCTACTTGCAAATTCATGCGTGTGGCGGGGGCTGATTCTGAAATACGTTTGATGACAGCGAGTATTTGTTCGACTGGGGCAATGGCGCTCAGGGCAATGGATATTTCGGTTTCTGCACCTTGGACAAAATGCTTGGCAATGTTGCTTAGCTCTTCACAGCGCGAAAGAATCCCTTTGGCTTTGGCATACAGCACCTGACCTTCGGCAGTTAAGCTGGGGCGATAGCCTTTGCGGTCAAACAGGGAGAGTTGTAATTCCTGTTCCAGGTTTTTGATGGCAATGCTGATGGCCGACTGACTGCGAAATAACGATTCGGCGGCAGCATGAAAGCCGCCTTTTTCGACGATTGCACATAGGCTGCGTAATTGCTCCAAGGTCATGAGTTAACGGTAAATGATTTATTTTATTAATCAAGCCCATGAGTTCTTTATGCTTTTATTGAATCATTATGCGCATGATGATTCACCCCGCAGACAAGGAGGCTTTACGACTGATGTTACGCAACACATCCATTTCATACGGTTTGATAGCCATTGCGCTGCACTGGCTTATGGCGCTGATTCTTTTCGCCATGTTTGGTCTCGGTTTGTGGATGGTCGAATTGAATTATTATGATAGCTGGTATCACGATGCGCCTTATTTGCACAAAGGCATTGGCATGCTGCTTTTGATGACGCTGGTTTTTCGACTTATCTGGCGGATGATCAATGTGCGTCCCGCACTGATGGGCGCGGCATGGGAGCGGTTGGTAGCATTGGGTGTGCATCGTTTGCATTATGTGTTGCTGTTTGCCTTGACCATCACCGGTTATCTGATTCCTACGGCGGAAGGCGTGGGAATTGATGTGTTGGGCTGGTTCACCGTACCGGCGTTATTCTCGTTCGATAAAGCCGCAGCGGATTTGGTGGGGCTATTGCACTTGTACTTGGCCTGGGCTGTGATGGGGCTAGCAGCAATGCATGCCGCCGCAGCGCTGAAACATCATTACATCGATAAAGACAGCACCTTATTGCGGATGTTTGGCCTGCACAGAGATACAGGTTGAACAGAGGCAAAGATTGAACAGAGACAGAAGTTGAACAGAGATAAAACTTGAACAGGAAATAAATACTCGCAACACACTCAAGGAGAAAGACCATGAAAATAAAACATTTACTGGCATCTGTGCTGCTGACATTGGCGTTTACATTGCCAGCGCAAGCGATTGAAAACTATGCCTTTGATATCAAAGGGCAGCATGCGTTCATTCAGTTTAAGGTGAAACATCTGGGTTATAGCTGGTTGATAGGTAATTTTAACCGCTTTAACGGATCGTATAGTTATGATGATAAAAACCCGGCCAATGACCGTGTGCAGGTGGAGATTGATGTGGCCAGCTTGTTTTCTAATCATGCCGAACGCGACAAACATTTACGCAGTGCCGACTTTTTTGATGTGGCCAAATTTCCAAAGGCATCGTTTGTCAGCACAGGTTTTGAAGATAAGGGTGATGGTCATGGATTGCTGCATGGTGATTTTACGCTGCGTGGCATCACCAAAAACATTAGCTTTGATGTAGTGCAAATCGGTGAGGGGAAAGATCCGTGGGGTGGTTTTCGGCGTGGTTTTGCAGGCACGGCCACGATACATTTATCCGATTATAATATGCTAAAAAGCAGTATGTTGGGAGCAGTGGCTGAAAATGTAGAGCTGTATTTCTCGATTGAAGGCGTGCGCCAGTGAAAATATATCGGCATTTTGTCAACGGTGCTGCAATATGGAACCGGACTATGAGCAGCTGGAGTTTGATCTACGAACCTACCTCACCTGTCTGAAAATAACAGAAAAACCGCTTTGGTCTAGTCTTTCGTAGCAGTCAGAACCCTGGGGGGGGGGGGGCTTGCTCATTTCCGAACACCTATCCGCCTTGACTGCTTCGCAAAAACAACCACTCCGATTTAAAGGGTAGCGTCCCATTTAGCTTTCCATTTAGCTTTCATCAAAGCGAATATTGATGCACATTTCAAGAACCAACTTAAGTAACGCCCCTTCTTCACCATAACAGCTACAAATAATAAAAAACGTATGATTGCAAGACTTTACCCTGCACTTCCATTCTTTACACTTTCTTTAAATTTATAAAATCCTTGCGCTGTTATTCAGGATGAAACAGCGGTTTTTATTTTCGATAAATTGCTTTCAACAAAGATCAGGATGCCCTGGCACTTCTCTTCGTCTAACAGGCCTAGGCCATAATGGGCGATGGTATAACAAAAGGCAAAGGCCATGACAGGGTCGTTCAGGTTGGTATGATCAGCTTCCCTATTGGCGATATAGCTGCCGAGGGCAGCATCCCTTGCTTTGGTCTGGGACTCATCGTCATTCATGAGATCACGAAACTTCAGACAGACCAGTGGTGCCATGTGAAAAAGATCAGATTCCGACACCTCTTTCCCTGCGGCCTGGGCAAATGGGATGGCCGCTTTTGCATCCTTGTATGCATCCATGATTTCAATGACCCAGCCTTCATCGGATGTTGCGATTGATCTCGGATATTTCATAGGTAGTTCCTTTCCAGATATTTAAGTTGGTGATGTCCGCACTATAAACTAATTCTGAAAAGAGAAGAAATGATAGGGGATCAGCGAAGCAACTCTGCAAATAGCCTGTCTATCGATGGGAAGACTCCATTGATTTTTTGAACCGTAGTTTTTTGGGACCGTAATATACAATGTGTAAAAAACTTACTATGTTAGGCTCGACTCATGCTTGTTGATCAACAAGCAGATGAACATGGAGAAGCTCTCAATGCCAGAAACACACAAAAAAGATTATATAGCTGGTTTTACAGTCGATGATATTACTGAAGATTTTTATGCCCTGTATCTCACATCTAAAAAATATAAACGAGATACGTCCATCCAGCTTAAAGTAAATGCTCAGTTAGATACGTGGATTATTGGACTGGTTGATTATGAAACGGGTGATATGAATGTCACAACGAATCACAAATATGCTGAAGAAGCGAAGATGGTTCAACACTTTAAAGAGGGGATAGATATCTTCTTAGAGAGAGTTAAAGGATCTACTGGCCCTATTGATTAATGTTTCTGCTTTAGCTTCAGCATAAGAGCCTGTCGGACTAAGCCAAAGGCTTATAAGTTCTGCCGATAAACCTTAAGTACATTAGCTAACTGCATAATTTTATCCGAGACTTTTTGTAATTGTTCAAGGCTCTGTATTTCCATCATGATTTGCATATCTGCCATTAGCATATCTTTATTGGATAAGGTCTGAATACCGAGTACGTTTACTTTCAGGTCGGAAAGTATGTTTGTAATGTCTTTTAACAGGCCAGTGCGATCAATGGCCTGGATAGCAAGGTTGATCTCAAATGTTTGATTATCATGATCTGCCCACTCAACAGAAATTAATCGTTTTTGTTTATCATGTTCAAGGTTGAGTATGTTTATACAATCTTGTCGGTGAACCGAAACCCCTCTGCCTCGTGTGATGAAGCCAATGATCTCATCACCTGGAACGGGTTTACAGCAGTTGGGAATGTGGATTAACAGGTTACCTACGCCACAAACATTAATCGATTGATCTGCACCTTTAGTGCCTCTCTTTTTCGGTTTAGGTTTATGAGGCAGTGCTTTAACCGATTCATCTGAATAAATCTGGTTTAAACCATACGTTAACTGGCCTGATGTTATATCGCCTCGTCCAACTTTAGCTTGCCACTCGTTTTCATTTTTAACTTTAAAATGAGTGATCGGTTTTTTCGTGTCCGAATTTGAAACATGCATACGTTTTAGCTCACGGTCGATAGCGGCTTTGCCATCCATAACATTTTGCTCATAATCCTGTTGACGAAACCATGCTTTTATTTTTGCACGTGCCCTGTGGCTGGTGATGTAACCCAGATTTGGGTTTAGCCAGTCTCTGCTTGGTCCCGCATGATTCGTTGTTAAAATTTCTACCTGCACACCATTTTGAAGTTGCGTTGTTAGCGGTACGATGTGACCATTAACTTTTGCGCCTCGACATTTGTGACCGACCTCTGTGTGAATACTGTAGGCAAAATCAAGAGGCGTAGCACCTTGCGGCAAGTCAATGACTTTGCCATCAGGGCTTAACACAAATACTCTGTCAGAGAACAGTTCTGTTTTAAAACTGTCTAAAAATTCTTCATCATCACTACAGGGGGTTTCTAATAATTTTCTGATCGAATGAATCGTTTTTTCCAGCACTTTATCTTGCTTGCTTCGCTCTTTATAACGCCAGTGTGCGGCTACACCATATTCTGCAAATTCATGCATCGCAGTAGTTCTGATCTGAATTTCGACTGGTTTTCCCTCAGGCCCATACACGGCAGTATGTAGACTTTGATATCCATTTTCTTTTGTATTGGCAATATAATCATCAAACTCTTTAGCAATATAATGCCAGCGACCATGTATCAGCCCTAGGGCGGAATAACACTCTGTTATTGTGTTTACCGTGACTCTTATGGCCAGAACATCAAACAGTTCTGAAAATTGTTTATCCTTATGCGTCATTTTTGACCAGATACTATAGATATGTTTTGGTCTGCCATAAATCTTGGCATCAACCTCAGCACTTTTTAGCAGCGTTTTAATTTCTGTGACAACCTGATCAATATAGGACTCACGCTCTCCTCTTTTTTCCTCAAGCATACGTGCAATGCGCTTATAGGCTTCAGGTTGCAAATAGCGAAATGATAAATCTTCGAGTTCCCACTTTAATTGTCCAATACCTAAGCGGTTGGCAATGGGTGAAAAAATCTCAAGTGATTCTGATGCAACCGCCTTTTGTGTGCTTTCATCTGATTTTGATAGTTCTCTGAGCTGCTGTACCCGGTATGCCAGTTTGATTAACACGACGCGCACATCATCAACCATCGCTAACAACATTCTTCTTAAACGCTCAGACTGTTCATGACCATCCGCTTTATTGGCTTTTAACCCATGCAGCTTTTCAATGCCCTTAACCATGTGAAACACTTCGTCAGTAAATTCATGTTGAATGAGCTTGTGAAATTCAGTTGAGTGTAAGCGACGGTCACTAAGTAAACATACAATAATAGTCGTCTCATCAGCACTTAATTGACTGAGCAATATTGCGACATCCAGACTGCTTGGCATTTCAGAATCAACATCTTGTGCATTCCAAACATGCTGGCATGCTTTTTCAAGCAAAGCAGAGCTTTGATAAAGATGCGATGAATTATTGACGAGAATGTTGATATACTCTGAGATAGAATATTGAGAAGCGATATTTTGTTGTTGTTTTGTATTCTTCATAACAATGAATTGATGAGCTCTACCTATCAGAGACTACAGTCTGTCACTCCACCTGCACATAATATTTAGCAATGTATTTTGAAAAGAAGTGAAGCGCAAATGATTCATCATCAGCCATGCCTGATTTCCAAGCCTTACTGCAAGTGTTTTTGCTTTGGCTTCAGCTATAGTCTCCCCATGTTAGCCCTGCCCATCAATGATGTTCTACCAGACATCAAAAACAAATTAAGCACGCACAATCGTCTTGTACTGCAAGCCCCGCCGGGCGCAGGGAAAACCACGGCCGTTCCCATCGCCTTGTTGGGTGAGGACTGGTTGGGTGAGGACTGGTTGGGTGATATGCAGATCATCATGCTTGAGCCGCGCCGGCTGGCTGCACGCAATGCGGCGGCGCGCATGGCATTTTTGCTGGGTGAAAAAGTCGGTGAAACTGTGGGCTACCAGATTCGTCAGGACAACTGCTTTAGCGATAGAACAAAAATACTGGTGGTCACCGAAGGTATTTTAACGCGCAAGTTACAGGCTGATCCGGAACTTAAAAAAACTGCGCTGGTTATATTTGATGAATTTCACGAACGCAGCCTGCATGCTGATCTGTCGCTGGCACTGTGCTTGCAAAGCCAGCAGGTTTTACGCGAAGATTTAAAAATCCTAGTGATGTCAGCGACGCTGAATACAGATGCTGTTGCGACCCTGCTGGATAATGCACCGATCATTCAGAGCGAAGGTCGCAGCTTCCCTGTTGAAAACAAGTATCTCGACACCATCCCCTCTCAGCACCACACACGACCACAGCAGCAACTGATGATAAATTTAATGAACACGGTCAAAACATTCATTCATGAGCATGAAGGAAACTGCCTGGTATTTCTACCCGGTGTCAAAGAAATTAACCAGCTGTCCAGACAGATCAAACAGCTGCTTGATCGCGAATCGATCAACACTATTCTGATTGCACCGCTACATGGCAGTTTAAACAAAACGCAACAGGATTTGGCAATCGCCGCACCCCGGCCTGCATCCTCCCAACCGGCATCACCCAATGATAAAACCATGCGTAAAATTGTCCTGGCCACCAATGTCGCAGAAACCAGCATCACCATTGAAGGCATTAGCTGTGTGATTGATTCGGGGCTGGAGCGCAGGCTGGATTACAGTCCTGCCTCGGGCATGAACCGACTCACCACCCAATCCATTTCACAAGACTCCGCTGTGCAACGCAGTGGACGCGCCGGCAGATTATCCGCCGGCATCTGTTACCGTATGTGGACGGTCACGCAACAGCCACGTTTGCTCAAACATGCATCGGCTGAGATTTTACACAGTGACCTGTCATCCTTAGTGCTCGAACTGGCCAACTGGGGCGTGACCAGGGTTGATGAACTGCAGTGGATGGATCTGCCGCCAACGAGTGCCACCGAACAGGCAAAAGCGCTGCTGCAACAACTTAGCGCTATTGATGAACAGGGCAAGATTACTGGACATGGCCGTGACATGTTGAATCTCGGCACGCACCCGCGCCTGGCGCACATGATGCTGGCAGCCCTTAAAATCGATCAACCTTATCACGCCTGTTTGATCGCCAGCCTGCTCAGCGAAAAAGATATATTCCAGAGTAATGCCGACAGAAGCGCCGATATTCATGACAGGATCAATGTGCTGGTGCATGGGCGATTTCAAGGGCTAGGG
>CAYOTF010000119.1:0-6173 GCA_964406805.1 uncultured Zetaproteobacteria bacterium
ATGACGATGATTGGCCGGAATGGATGCTGTATGAAGTGACAGAATTAAAAGAGCAGGGGTTTAGCGTTGAAGTTGCTGATGATTTTGGCTTCCGGGTTGAGCAGGCGACAGCTTGGGAATTGAATCTGGAGCAAAGCAAAACAGGTGAAAATGCCTCCAGCAACTTGATGGGGCAGGCCAGCTTTATGGTTGTGCTTGATAGTGGTGACGAAATTGATTTGATCGATGCATTGGCGCGCTGGGTGGGCAGTAAACCGGAGTTGTTAAAAGCAGAATCGTTGGCGCGATTGAAGGAGCGGACACATATTCCATTGCCGTTGCCCGATGGTCGTTTGTTGCCGGCTCCGGGTGAAATGGTGGCCAACATCCTGCATTTTATGATGGATGTGTTTGCTGGCTCCGGTGATACGGCGACGGTTGAATTGTCGGTGCCACAGTTGTTGGCACTGGAGGAAAGCATCAGCCAATCGGCAGCGCCGGTACAGATCAGCAGCAGCGTATGGCTCAAGCAAATGAAACAATTGGCGGATCTGGAAAACTTACCGGTGTGTGAAGTGCCGGTCGGATTGCAGGCTGAATTGCGTGATTATCAGCGTGAGGGGTTGAGCTGGATGCAGTTTCTGCGTCAGATGAATCTGGGTGGTATTATGGCCGATGATATGGGTTTGGGGAAAACCGTTCAGGCCTTGGCGCATATCCTCAAAGAGAAAGAGCAGGGGCGCTTGAATCATCCGGCGCTGGTGATTGCACCGACCAGTTTAATGCACAATTGGCGGCGTGAAGCGGAGAAATTCACACCGGGAATGTCCTTGTTGGTGGTGCACGGGCCGGATCGAGCCAGACACTTTGAGACGTTGGCGGAGTATGATCTGGTGATTACCACTTATCCGTTGCTGGCTCGGGATTTTGAGGTTCTGGAAGCAGAAAACTGGCATTTATTGATTCTCGATGAAGCACAATATATCAAAAACCCGCGCTCCAAAGTGTCACGCTTGGTGCGCCAATTGAATGCACAGCACAAGATCTGCATGACCGGCACGCCGATTGAAAATCATTTGGGTGAGTTGTGGGCTCAGTTTGATTTTCTTATGCCGGGTTATTTGTATGATATGAAAGGCTTTACCAAGTTGTTTCGTAAACCCATTGAAATTCAGGGGGATTCAGCCAGACAAGACGCGCTTAATGTGCGTTTGCGCCCGTTCATGTTGCGTCGCTGCAAAGAAGATGTGGCGCTGGAGTTACCACCAAAAACAGAAATTATTCGCAGCATTGAAATTGAAGGTGCGCAGCGTGAATTGTACGAGAGTGTGCGTCTGGCGATGCAGAAACGGGTGCGCGATGCGATGGCTTCGATGGGGCAGTCCCAGTCTCAGATTGTGGTCTTGGATGCGTTGTTGAAAATGCGCCAGGTGTGCTGTGATCCGCGTTTGGTGAATGGCTTGCAGGGCGAGCCGCCGGCATCGGCGAAATTGCAGATGTTGATGGAGTTATTGCCTGAAATGATCGAGGAAGGGCGACGTATTCTGTTGTTCTCCCAATTTACGTCGATGTTGTCGTTGATCGAAGAGGAATTGAAAATACAGAATATCGCCTATGTGAAGCTGACGGGCAAAACACAGGATCGTGTTACACCGATTGAAACCTTCCAGGATGAACAGGTGCCGTTATTTCTGATCAGCTTGAAGGCGGGAGGTGTAGGGCTGAACTTAACAGCCGCCGATACCGTGATTCATTACGATCCATGGTGGAATCCGGCGGTTGAAACACAGGCCACGGATCGCGCCCATCGTATTGGTCAGGATAAAGCGGTGTTTGTCTATAAATTGATTACCGAAGGCTCGGTTGAAGAAAAAATCCTGGAATTGCAGGATCGTAAACGCGAACTGGCCAACGCTATTCATCAGAAAAATGCTGCCAAGAAACCCTTGTGGTCATCGGACGAACTCGATGCCTTGTTTGCACCCTTGAATTGATGAAGTTTACCCTCATGTGATGTCTGAAATGAGAAAAATATTGCAGTCATAGTATGGGGGGGCTAGACGATGGCGGTGGTTTTTTCAGGCCAGTGGCATTCTGTGGCGACGGGGCAGGCATGGCACTTCGGCTTGCGGGCGGTGCAGGTGTAGCGGCCATGCAAGATGAGCCAGTGGTGGGCATGCAACATGAATTCAGAGGGGATGACCTTGAGTAAGCACTTTTCCACATCGAGCGGTGTTTTGCCTGCGGCGAGGCCGGTGCGATTGCCGACTCTGAAAATATGTGTGTCGACAGCCATGGTGGGTTCGTTAAACAAGACATTGAGCACGACATTGGCTGTTTTTCGACCCACACCGGGCAGTTCTTGCAATTCGTTTCGGGTGTGTGGAACTTCACCTTTATGCTTGTTTACCAATATCTTGCATGTGGCTATTAAATGTTTTGCTTTACTGTTGTACAGGCCAATCGTGGAGATGAATTGTTTGAGTTTATCTTCGCCTAGATTGAGTATGGCTTGTGGGGTGTTGGCAACCGGATAGAGCTTGGCTGTGGCCTTGTTGACACCGACATCGGTGGATTGAGCTGAGAGCATGACGGCAGCCAGCAATTCAAATCCATTGCTATAATGGAGTTCGGTGACGGGTTCTGGATCAACGGATTGCAGGTATTCAAAAAATCGCCGGATTTCGGCGGCGGTCATTTTTTTGGACAAGGTTTATTCGTTTACTTCGTTGAGGGTGAGGCTGACCTGTCGATCAATCAAATCGCGAGCGGCATTGCGGACTTCTTCGACCAGAAAGACGGTGCTGTCGGTGATCTTTTCAATTTGACCGTTGTTTTTGCCCAAATAATTGCCACGACGAATAATATAACCCTTGGATGTGGAATCTTCGATCATGGCAACACGTTCGCCGCCCATACTGAAGATAGCCACCAGCCGTAAGCTATCGAGATCAAAGGCTTCCAAGACTTCACGTTTGCGATTGCTTTGTTGCGATGGAGCCTCATCAGACATGGCCTGATTGTGTGAAGCAACACGAGCCAGATAAGAAGCAAACGGATCGCGCAGATTGGCATAATCAATGGCGGGGGCTTTGACCATGTGTTGCATGGCATCAGGTACCGTAGAGTCAGCTTTAGCAACAGGCACAGCAACAGCCTGCGTTGCGCTCAGCATGAGTCCCGTTATCAGTGCTATCAAATGCTTCATGGTTACCCCGTTATCTGCATGTTTTGGCTAGTTTACGACCATTTGAGAGCATATTACAGCATAATAGCCGAGATATGCAATTTTGCGCTGTTTTGTTAGGTTATTTCTTTCCCGATGAACCAAATCCACCTGCACCACGTTTGGTTTCAGACAGGCTTTCCACTGCTTTGAAATCAGCTTGTACAAAGGGTGCAATAACCATTTGTGCAATGCGGTCGCCGCGTTGTACGGTGAAGTCGGAGTCGCCATGGTTGATTAAAATAATACCAATTTCACCACGGTAATCCGCATCAATCGTGCCGGGTGAATTGAGCACTGTGATGCCGTGCTTGAGTGCTAGGCCGGAACGGGGGCGAATTTGAGCTTCGAAGTTATCCGGCAATGCCATGGCAAAACCGGTTTTGATCAAGGCGCGGCAGCCCGGCTCAATGATCACATCGCTATCAATAGCAGCCCGCAAATCGGCACCGGCAGCATGGTTGGTGGCATAAAAGGGTAGATCGATACCTTGGCCGTGTGGCAGGGCTTGAATTTGAACGCTTGGGTTTTGCATGGCTTGCTCGTCGTTGCTCAGCTTGCTCATAATGACTCCGTGATATGTTGAATGATGTGTGTTGCAAATTCGGCTTTGTTTGAACAGCGGATGCTTTGTTCGCTGTCATGGCTGATCCACCAGCCGCTGGCCTGATCGCTGCCCATATTGCGAACATCATTGGCGACAATGGCATCAACGTTTTTCTGGCATAACTTTTTTTGCGCGTAAGCGATGTGGTTCTCACTTTCTGCGGCAAAGGCGATGACCTTGCGTGGCCTGTTCTTCATGCTGGCGATATGGGCGATAATGTCCGGATTGGCTTCGAGTTGAATGCTCATGGAGGCATGATTATTGCGCTTTAACTTTTCCGCGTGTCGGTGGACAAAACGGTAATCACTGACGGCGGCAGTGCCGATAAATACATCGGTATTGCTGGCATACTGCTGGCATGCGCTCAACATCTGTTCTGCGGATTCGACATCAATGCGTTTGATCGTGCTGGTGGTGGAAGGGGTGCCAGGCCCTGCGATGAGCATAACTGCAGCGCCGCGCATGCTGGCCTGTTCCGCCAATAATTGCCCTAGCTTGCCGCTGGCACGATTACTAAGCAGGCGCACAGCATCCCAGGCTTCATGGGTAGGGCCAGCATTGATAACCCAGCTCTGGCCGTTCAAGGATTGCTCGGCAATAAGCGGCAGCAACGCAGCGATGATATCCGGTAGCTCAGCCAAGCGCCCTGCGCCTGCTTCACCGCAGGCCAGAATGCCGCGATCAGGGCCAACGACGGCCATACCCTGTTGCTTGAGGGTGGTGATGTTGCGTTGGCTGGCCGCCGATTCCCACATGGATGTGTTCATCGCCGGAGCCAGCAATACTGGCTTGTCGCAGACTTGCATGATGGTGCATAACAGATCGTCCGCAATACCGTGCGCCAGCCGCGCCAGCAGACTGGCTGTGGCTGGCGCGATAATCACTGCATCTGCCCAGCGTGCTAATTGGATGTGCCCCATTTCACGTTCATGGGTTAAATCAAAGAGCTGGGTATGTACTTTTTCACTGGTTAAAGCTTCAAAGGTCAGCGGGGTAACAAACTCACAGGCTGAGCTTGTCATCACGCAGCGCACAGCGGCACCTGCTTTTTTAAGCATTCGCGCCAGCTCAGCAATGCGGTAAACAGCAATGCCGCCACCAATGCCAAGCAGAATGCGTTTGCCGTTCAGCATCTAGTCTTGCAGCTCGGTCAAGGTGGTAAGCACTGTTGCAACATGCTCTTTGACACGCACTTTACGCCATGCAAAAGCGATATCGCCTTCCGGATTGATAATGAAAGTCGAGCGTTCGATGCCCATGTATTCTTTGCCGTAATTCATTTTCATCTGCAATACATCAAAGGTTTTGCAAAAGATTTCATCCGGATCGGAAATCAATGGGAAATTTAGACTCTGTTTTTCGGTAAAGCCGGCATGCGACTTGACCGAATCACGACTAACTCCAACGATGGCCGCATTGGCGGCGGAGAAGTCGGGCAGGGCATCACGGAACTCACAGGATTCGGTGGTGCAGCCTGAGGTGTTATCTTTGGGGTAAAAATAGACAATAACCCATTGCCCGCGCAAGTCAGCCAGTTTCAGTGTGCCTTCAGGCCATGTGTTGAGCTCGATGTCAGCCGGTGCGGCATCGCCCGGATTGATAGTATAATCTGTCATTGCTGTTACCTCGTGATGTTTTCGTTAGTCTTGGCGCGACACCGTAGCGCAAGGGGCTATTGAATGCAGCAAGATTCCACTATTGAGACCATCGAAGAAAGCACACGACTGGCTACGCAGCCCATGCAATTCAAACCGAAATCGGTTTTGTTGGCTGAGCCACGCGGTTTTTGTGCCGGCGTGGATCGTGCCATCGAAATTGTCGAGCGTGCTCTGGCGGTGTATGGCGCGCCGGTTTATGTGCGCCATGAGATTGTACATAATCGTTTTGTGGTTGAGGATCTACGCGCCAAGGGTGCTGTGTTTATCGATGAAGTGGCCGATGCTCCAGATGGCGCTCTGTTGATTTTTTCGGCTCATGGTGTGAGCAAAGCGGTGCGCAAGTCGGGGGATGAACGGGGCTTGCGGGTGATTGATGCGACCTGTCCGCTGGTTACGAAAGTGCATTTGGAATTACTGCGCCATTATCAGAATGGTGATCAGGTGATTTTAATTGGTCATGCCGGTCATCCGGAAGTTGAGGGTACGATGGGGCAAGCTCCGGCGGGGGCTGTGTTATTGATTTCAGAACCGGAAGATGTGGCAGGGCTTGACGTTATTGATGAGAACAAACTGGCTTATGTGACGCAGACAACACTGAGTGTGGATGATACCAAAGATGTCATTGCTGCCTTGCAAGCTCGTTTTCCGAGCCTGCAAGCACCGAAACGTGAGGATATTTGTTATGCCACTAGTACTCGTCAGG
>CAYOTF010000119.1:6204-8730 GCA_964406805.1 uncultured Zetaproteobacteria bacterium
GATGTGGTGTTGGTGATTGGATCAAAAAACTCATCGAATTCGAACCGTTTACGTGAAGTGGCTGAACGTACTGGACGGCCTGCTTATTTGATTGACGGAGTAGCAGATATTGATGCAAACTGGTTTGATCCGGATGCGCGCGTTGGTATTAGCGCAGGCGCATCGGCTCCGGAAGTGCTGGTTCAGCAAGTTACGGCCTGGTTATATGAACACGGTTTTGCAAAGCCTGAGGTTTTGTCTGTGCGTGAAGAGCATGTGACGTTCGGTTTACCTGCAGCATTGCGCTGATAGTGCGCTGTGGCTTATATGAAACGCAATGCGGTCGGCGTGCTGCTGGCTCTATGTGTTTATATCTCGCATGCACAGGCGGGGAGCGTGATATCACCGCTGCCGGTACGGAACCTGGATGCTCCGATGATGCGTTTTTTTGATCCGACACCGGATTCAGCATTGCGCGCATTGCATGCCGACTGGTCGTTTGAACTGAACCAGCATTATGCCACGGTCAATGTGTTTGACCGGACGCTCAGTCCACAAGTGCTGGTTGATATGGAACTCTATGTCGTGGATCCGGTCATGCGTTATGCGGTGACGTCTGATTTGGATATTACGGTGCGATCACCGTTATTATTGCCGTCGAGCGGCTTGTTTGATGCTGCAATTCAACGATTTCATGGCTGGTTTTCGATGCCGAACGGTGGTCGCGAACTACGCCCGAATGATGTTTATGCCTACCGCGTGCAGCATGATAGGGGAGCCGGATGGCGCAGTAAAAGCCGTTGGGAGCTTGGCAATGTCGAGCTATCCAGCCGTTATCGATTACTGGGTGATGATCGCCGGGCGCTGGCCGCCTTGGCTGCGGTGAAGTTGCCGACGGCATCACAGGCTCGGGGCTGGGGTAGTGGGGCGGCTGATCTGGCGCTCGGGGTGGTGGCATCGACTTTGCAGAACGGTGTGTTTGCGCATCTCGAAGGCTGGTTGATTCAGCCGTTGGCTCGTGATGTGCCGGGTATTCGCTATCATTCTTATTGGCGTGGTTCGCTTACGACAGGGTATCAGTTGTCGGATCAGCTATCGGTGATGTTTCAGGCTCAGGGGGGCAGTTCCCCGTATGAGGGTACGGTCGCGATGCTGGATCATCCACCATTTCTGATTTCCGTCGGTTTGCGTGGTGGTGGAACATCGGATTGGGGCTGGAATGTGTCCGTGGTTGAAAATATCAGTCAAAAAACAACACAGGATATTTCCATTACCGTCGGATTGAACTGGCAGATGCATTAGACCGTGCCTGTATCTTATCGGGTATTCTTTAGAGACAGGTATTATGCGTTGGCGATGATGGCTGCACTTGTGCTGTGGGGGCTGTTGTACTTGTTCGACGCTCCGCCTGTATCGCTGGCATGGCTGCAGACGGATCCGTGGCTGTTTTTATCGCTAGTGTTGATCCAGCCGGTATTGGAAGAAATGGTGTTTCGCGGAGCATTGCAAGGCTGGTTGATTCAGAAATCCTGGGGTACGCCTTGTTGGATTGGTTTCAGTGCGGCCAATATGATGACCAGCATCGTGTTTGTGCTGATGCATTTATTTTATCATGCACCGTTAATGGCCGTGATGGTGATGGTTCCATCGCTGGTGTTTGGGTATTTCAGAGATCGTTACGATGGTTGGTTGCTTCCCAGCATCATCTTGCATTGTTTTTATAATCTGGGTTATTTTCTATTGTATGCTCCGGCCTAAAAACCTAGACACAGCCACTGGAAAATCAACACGCCCACGGGATTTTCTGTCTGAATTTTTCTTTGGTAGGCTGCTGTGTTGCAGGTTTTATTGTTTAATTATACAGGAACAACTACAGTTTTAGCGTCCATGCGCGGCCATAGAGCATGTTTTTTTATGTTTTTTGTTTTGGATGTTGTTTCCGGTTACAACACACTGGCAGCAATGGCATCGGCCATGGCTAGGCCTTTATTGCTTAGACGAATGCAATGCTGGCTGACGGTGAGTTGATCCCGATCATGCCACGGTTGCAATTCAGATGAGAACTGTTGCCAGGCATCGATGCCAAAGCGTTGTTTGAAGGCGGCGCGATTAATGCCGGAGCTGCGTCGCAGCCCCAGCCAGAAGGCTTCAGCGGCGGCTTTTTTGACGTTTAAGGTTTCGCTGCTGTTGATGGCCTTGCCATCGTGCAGGGCGCTTTTGATATAGCGCTCGGGTGTGCGGATATTACTGTAGCGTTTAACGCCTCGATTGGTTTTGTCCCATTTTCCGGATGCGCCGGCTCCAATGCCGATATAATCATGGTACAACCAGTAACCATCGTTATGTCGACAGCGCAGTCCGGGGCGAGAAAAGTTGGAGATTTCATAGGCTGAGAAACCGGCTTGATCCAGTTGTGTGCGTGTTTCAAAAAACATAGCCAGTGCATCATCATCATTGGGTAAAGCAACAGGATTGAGGGAATGGGTAGCGGCAAGCTTGGTGTGCGGCTCGACGGTGAGCTGGTAACAGGATAAATGCTCTGGTTGC
>CAYOTF010000120.1:0-8721 GCA_964406805.1 uncultured Zetaproteobacteria bacterium
GGTGCGACTTTAGTCGCGCAAATCTAGGCAGTGTGCGACTAAAGTCGCACCTCCATCGTATACTGAACAGTTCCCGTTCAAACAGGTGGAATCCAGTGCATCCCGGTGGTCTAGAAACAGGTCAGAAACACGGGACATGCGCTGTTGTACTGTTTCACAAATCTTCAAAAATATAAGGATTAAAAAACTGTCTGCCCCAAAAGATGTTTTTATCCACCGTGGTTAATTGCGCCTCATCGCAGACGGCATCCCACGTTTTTTCGATGGTTTCTTTTTGATGCTCAATGATGGCAAGTGCAGCATCTTTTGATAGGTGAAAGTTAGCCGCAGCATGCGCACACAAAGCGAGCTGGCTCTCTCGATGCTCGCCGTTAATCAGCATGGCTTGCGAGGCAATGCCGCCGCTTCTGGATTGTGGGCAAAGATCGTAAGCTGGGGTTAAGGTCAGTTTATCGCCATCCCAGAATGCGGCGTGGTTTCTGGCATGGTCATCGGTATTGCCCGTGAAAATATTGAATACAATGCGAGAAAACAGCTCTTTGAGTGTGCTATTGGCACTGCTGAAATGTTGCCTGATCAGGTGGGAAAGCGCTTCATAACTTGCGTATCTGGCTTCATGCTCGTGCAGTTCGAGCATGGTTAAGGCTGAAACCATCATTTTTCGCTGCCAGCCGTTGTCGGCATGAACACGATCAAAGCGTTCAACCAATAACACATCCTTGTGTGAAGACTGAACAAGGGTGACGGGCGCAACATCAAGGCCGACAAGTTTGGCAAGTCGCATGGCAATAAACTCGGCTTTGACCACGCTATAGATGTCACTGCTGGATGAAAACTTGGCTACGAATTTTTTGTTGTCTGATTCAATAAGCGCTTTAGGGCGCGCGCCACCAATGGAGCTGCCGTGGTGAAGCGCCTGATCCAGTTCGGTGGTGATAGGAATGCCTTTTTCTACCCGCTCTGCGGATTCAATCAATTCATCCAGGCTCACATTCACTGCGCATCGGGGCTCATATATAGTTGGTGAACGCTGAAAATCCAGCGCGCCAATCCTGTCTGAGCCGGATTCCAGTAAATAGGTTAGTTCATCCAATTGCAGGCTATCCAAACCTTTACTTTTGCGACCAAACTTTTTATTCATGATCACACGCCTACCCCATGCATCGGGTGCTGCATCACGAATGCAGTTGGCAAGCTCAAGATTCTTGATTGGAGTAATATGGCCAGCTTGCAAGGGCAGTTCCGCATGGTAAATCGAAATGGCATCAGGGCGTTCCAAGTATTGTTTACCATAGTTGAAGAGCAGTTGCTGCCCGTGTGCTTCCAGCTTGCCAGCAACGACCGGTTCCGTTGCTTCTGGCAGCCAGACCCACACATAGGCTTCGGAATAGGAAGGATTAGAAGTCATCATCAATCACCTGTTGCTTGGAAGACTGGCGAATGCGTGAGGGTAACAGCGCAAGATGTGTATCAGTGATTGCGCGTTGTGTTTGTATGGCTTGTAAATTGCTATCAAACAATTTGATACCAACCAGAAAAGCCAATTCAAACATGGTTCCAATAGCACAGGATGGCGTGCCTTTTTCAGCCCTTTGAATGGTGACACGCGATACATTGGCACGCTCTGCCAGCTCTAGCTCCGACCACGATTTTTGAATCCGTGCCAGCTTAATTTGCTTGCCTAATAAAGACACTGCCTCTTGGCTGTATGGTGAGTAGCTCTTATTGCGAGCTTGCTTTTTAGACATTGGAACCTCCAGTTGACTTATATATAATGCTTAAAGATATTTATGCATGATATATCAGTCAATGCTTTACTTATTTGGAGAGTGAATGCGGGTTGTAAAACCTGAAACACCTTCCCCTGTAGTTAGCATGTCAGTCGATGATAAGTTAAGTGTTTTGTAACTGAAGGCGGATCACCACCCGATGAGGTCAAACGGAATGGTAAACGGGGCAGCCTGAAACGATCAAAACCCAGAGGCCTGTTAGTCAGATTCAGTGCAAACCAGAAGCCAAACTGACTAAAGTCGTCAGTGCCGACTGACAAGTCTTGTCACTCCAGCACACTCACCCTATGCAAACAGGGCTTTCTTGCTGGCACACACATTGCTTTATGATGATTGATCACTACGATGTGACACAATACTTACAGAAGGAGATACACCCTTATGATGAACATTCAAAACAAACAAAAAGGTTTTACACTGATCGAGCTTATGATCGTTGTTGCCATCATCGGCATCTTGGCTGCAATCGCTATTCCACAGTTCTCAAGCTACCGTGTAAAAGCATTCAACAGCGCTGCTCAAGCAGATTTACGTAACATCATGACTGCTGAAGAAGCCGCCTTCACTGACAGCCAAACATATGTCAATCTAACTTTAACAGCAGCTGGACCACAGAGCTCACTTACAAGTTTGCCTGGAGCAAAATTATCAAAAAATGTAAAAGCCAAAGTAACTGGAGCTGGCGCAACTGACTACATCGCCAAAACTAAGCATCTTAATGGTGACAAAACCTATACAGGAAAAGCCTCTGCTGGCATCTCTGAAGATACAACGATCGCTGCAGGGTCACCTCTTACTTAAACCCTAAAAGAGCCTGGACCATCCAGGCTCTTTTAATTTATCATCCACCAAAGGATAAGGAAACGTGCATAAAAATAAAACCGAACTAGGCTTCACCTTAATTGAGCTATTAATTGTAATCGCCATTATTGGCATTCTGGCTGCTATCGCTATTCCTCAATTCACTTCATATCGCACCAACTCATTCAACAGTTCCGCCACTGCAGACCTTAATAACATTATGTCAGCTGAAGAATTATATTACGCAAGCAACCAAAGCTATGTAAATCTAACAGCCATTGCAGGTTATCAAACTTCACTTCCCAGCTTACCTGGCATTCGCCTTTCAACCAATGTCTGTGCCAAAGTCAGCAATGCATCATCCACAAACTTTACAGTTCAAACCGAAAATTTGAATGGCGACGAAACTTATTCAAACTCTCAATCCTCCAGCCTCACCACAAACACCAAAAACACAGGTAGCTACTCCATCGGCTGCTAATGACCCTTAGCACAACAATCCATAACAAGACCATCATTGCTGCTTGGTCTGTCTTTTTTCTGTCACCGTTTTTATGGCCAAACATCATGGATTCCTATGTCGCCATGGATCTACTCGCGTTCGCCTGTGCTTTAACTGCTGCCGCCTTCATGGCATGGCAACAGACAGAACACACGCAGACTCAGCGTTTGGCATGGGTTTTTCTCATTCTGCTGCTTTTACCCATTCTGGTTCAACTGTTATGGCTGGATCTGCGCAATCCATGGAAAGCCATGCAAATGGCCATGTATATCAGCTCTGCATGGCTTATTTACCGTATGGCGCAAGGCTACGCAGCAGAGCTCTTGGAACAACAATCATGGTTCATAGTGCTGGCCATCATGGGCAATGCCTATGCTCTGTTCGCCACCCTAGTTACCTTTGTACCACAGCCGGATTTTGTAACCAGTCTATTCCCTATCTGGACAGGACAAGGTGCCCGTTTCGGCGGCGTGTTCATGCAGGCCAATATGCAATCGCTATTGCTAAGCATCATTTGCATTTCCCTATGGTCACGCGCGATATGCACTGAACGTTATATACCCTGGTTACTGGCTTCCTTATTACCGTGCGCCGGTATATTCGCCACCAGCAGTCGCAGTAGTGCTCTGGTATTGCTGATTGGTCTTCTGGCGCTTCTATTTTTATGCCAACAGCGCAAAGCTGCGAGCATTAAGTTGTTTATCGTGATCACGCTGGCATTTGCCCTGTCGGAATACTGGCTCAGTGTTGCCCAACACATGCCGGGTTACGATGCTAATCTACTGCAACGCTTTGAATCCTCAGGCACTCAGGCACGGCTGTTTATTTGGGATATGGTGTGGCGATTGTTCATGGATCATCCCTGGTTTGGTATCGGTGCGGGCAACCTCATTTCTTATGGTACTGAAGCGCAAATCGCCACCTTAGCGGCTCATCCGGAATGGGCATCTGTAGCCGATGGTTTCAGCGGCGGTCATGGCTGGGCACATAATATCGTGCTGCAATTTTTCTGTGAATGGGGGATAGTGGGCGGGTTCGCCATAATTGGACTTATCTTCGCAATGGTTCATCGGGCATGGCGAACGCTGTTCATTCATAAAGTGAGTCTAACATCAGGTTCCGCGCAAGCAGCCTTCGGATCAATACTCATGCTGATGCACGGCATGGTCAGTATTTCGATGATGCAGGGCTTTTTCTTTGTATTGTTTGCACTCTATGCCGCCGCACTTTTTTCCCCTCGAATCTTCAAACAGCCTCAGAGCATCAAAAAACATTACCATACCATCAACCTCGCAAACTGCTTTTACTGATGCTGCCCGCTATATTCATGCTTTATCAGTGGCAGTTGTTCATCAACAAAGAATTGGCCATCGAGCGCGTCATCAACCTGCCCGTGAAATCCGAAGCCTTTATCACCGGTGCATCAGAGGCTATCGCATCACCGTGGTCTGCCCGGCCAGCCTTGCAACTGTATTTCAGCAGTTTACTGGCCGAACATGTAAAACCCGCTGTATTGATTGGCAGTGAAAACTTTGCCTACCGCTTTTGGTTTTTACATCAAAGCAGTCTCTCTTTGCGTTACCTCATTTTAATCGCACATTTAAAGAATGATGTGCTGACTGAACAGCGCTTGATCAACACCTATAGGCTAGCTTATCCTGCTCTCTTTCAGCATAGCCCGATGGCAGAGCATACTGCCGCAAGACATCAACAGGGAGAGAGCATTGATATCAATGATTAAGTTCAAAATGTATGCAATCGCCATGCTGATCTTTGCTCTGAGTGTACTCGCAAACACGGTTCTGGTTTCCAGCAACTCGGAAAACCATCAAAATCAGACTCCACCGCTGCCCATCGCTATCCTTAAAGTTGCGACATTGGGTTACTCATACTTCTGCGCCAATCTGTTGTGGATGGAAACGGTCAGTTATTTTGGTGAACATCAAAAACACCCAGACTACAAATTGCTGGCTCATAAATTGCACGCTGTTATCGCCCTCAACCCTTATGCTGAACACGCTTATTACATGGCTGCCAGTGTCTTGCCCTGGGGCACAGGCAACACCAATCTCAGTAAAAGCATTGTGCAACAAGCCATCCACCGCTTCCCTGGTGACTGGCGCTGGCCTTATTATCGGGGTTTTAATGCTTATTGGTTTGAACATGATCTCACCACTGCGGCTCGTTTTTTAACCTTGGCAGCATCGATTGCCGGTGCGCCGCCGATCATTGCTTCCATCGCTGCAAAAATACAAAGCAAGCAAGGCGGGCTGGATACTGCGTTGGTTTTCCTGGATCGACTCATCCGTGAAAAACAGGATCCCCATCTGCGCAATCAGCTTATTGCACAGAAAAAAGCGCTGTTAACGGAGCAGAGTTTACGTACAGTTGAGCAATGGCTAAGCACTCTGCCTCAGCGCAAACACAATCCATCCGATCTCGATCGCTTGCAAGCACAGGGCTATCCTGTTCGCGCCCCCTTGCCCGATGGTGGTTATGTGCGCATGAATAAAAAGGGGGAGGTGGTGAGTAGCGTGGCCGGCAAACGCTTCAAAATATTCATCTCACCCAATCTACGGAAACACCGCCAATGACTGCGATACTCGAAGTTGAATCGTTATCCTTTAATGTGCCTACTGGGCATGTGTTTCAAGGCAGAAAAACCGTTTTGGACAACGTCTCCTTTGCCATTCCGCGTGGTGCTGCCACCGCTTATCTAGGACCAAACGGCGCAGGCAAAACCAGCACGTTTCGTATTTTATGCGGTCTTGCCAGAGCAGATAACGGAGAAGTTCGTTTCGATGGTCAAGTGATCGATGCAGGCCTGCCACCGGCACGTTTTGGTTTCATGCCCGAACAGCCCTATATTTATATAAATCTCAGCCCTTACGAATTGTTGCTAGGCCTCGGTAAACTCTCCGGTCTAAGCAAACAGCACTTGAAACAAGCCATTGGCGAGTGGGCAGAAAAACTGGAGTTTGCAAATATTCTTGATCAACGCCTATCGACCTGCTCCAAGGGTCAGGTGCAGCGTGTGGGGCTGGCTCAGGCATTGATTCACCAACCTGATTTCATCCTGCTGGATGAACCCCTGTCAGGGCTTGATCCTTTGGGTCGCGAATGTGTGCGCAAAGTGATTCAAGCTGAAGTGCAACGTGGTGCAACCGTACTTTTCTCATCTCACATTTTGGCTGATGCCGAAGCCATGTGCGAACACGTGATTGTGCTCAACAAAGGGAAAATCGCATTCTCAGGCAAGACTAGTGCATTGCTGAGCAGCGAAAGTAATTGGATTATTCGTGCCCGCTGGACGGAAAATCAGCAACCTGAAATCGGCACAGCCACCATCAACCGCGATGGCGATGGCAGCTGGCGCATCACGGGCGAGAGCGAACAACTGCGCAACCGGATCATCAGCCAGATTCTTCAACATACTGAAAGCAGATTAATCGCAGTGGAGCCCGAACGCCGGACATTGGAACAGGCTTTTGTCGAATTGCTGCGTGGAGATCAATCCAAGCTATGAATCAAATCGTTGAAATAGCCCACTTAACCTTTGCCGATGCCATTCGCAACCGCATCAACTATGGCGTATTTGTATTTCTAATCATCATTATTACCACATCGGTAGCACTGGCATCGGTCACCATGGGACGCACTGAGTTGATGATTTTGGACTTGGGGCTGGGAGCTATTTCTATCCTCGGTAATCTGATGGCCATCGTGATTACCATTCAGACCCTGCAACAGGAAAAAGAGAATCGCACTCTGTACGTGCTGATCACCCGCTTGGAGAGTCGCTGGAAATATCTGCTCGGCAAGTTCTGTGGCCTTGCTGCTATCCTCGGATTACAAATACTTGGCATGTGTACCTTGCTGGCATTCACGATCATGCCTTTTGGTGAAATTTATTGGTTATCGTTTGTGCAAGCCAGCATTGCCACCATCATTGAAGTCTGGTTAGTGATTGCCATTGCCATGCTTTTTGCTCAAAGCAGTTCATTGTTCCTGGCTATTTTATTCACCGTCAGTGTCGATATCACCGGCCGTTTTACCTCCGTCATTCAACAGTTCGGCGAGCAATCCGCCTCACCGGTTTTGCACACATTGACCGAAACCATGTTTTACATCTTACCCAATCTCGAAGCTGTAAATTTAAGAAACGGTGCCGGTTATATCGAAAGCTTTTCAGCCTCGCAGTTTTCCAGCGTGCTGCTTTACGGAGCCAGTGAAATTACCTTTTTATTGTTCATCGGCATCATTATTTTTGAACGCCGCAATCTCTCCTGATTAGTTGATCTTGATTTACTCTGCGTAACTCTGCGACCTCTGCGGTGAAAGGTCTTGATTCTGTTCTTCAACAGCGCTGATGAACTAGTACATCAACCAACTTATTTTGACGGTATCAGTTAGTCTGTCAGTCCTCATGGCAAGGCAGGGCTCGCAGTGAATGGCCGTAGTCCTTCGCAAGAGGCGTAACGCAGCCATGGGTGCTGACAGGCTAACCCTTTGGGCGATACAGTAGCACTCCGCCACAGCGTTATAACTTTTGACAATAGCTATAGCTATTCACTTCAAGTTATGCCTTGTTGCGAAGCACTACTGTAACGCTGATGCCGACAAAATAAGCTGGTTGGTGTACTAGCGCCAGCTCTCCAGCACAGCCATGCAACGCCGATTCATTTCAACAGCCCGATCCGCACTGGCAGCCTCTGTGTACGCACGCAGTTCCGGCGCATTGCCCGATGGGCGCAAATGAGCCACTTCCTGACTTGCAAATGTAATGCGAATTCCATCGGTTGCATCAACCGATACAACCGCGCCAAACGCTTCACTGAGCAAGGCTTCTGCCGCTGCAATATCATTGGCGACATCACCTGTATTCAATGCGGCCAACCGCGATTGACTCAACGCGGTGGGGAACTCTTTCAAACGATCACTGTAGGTGAAACGCTGTGGCAAGGTGGCCAGCAAGGCGGAAATACTGAGCTTCGATTGCTGCGCCAACATCAAGATGGCCAGGGGAACAATGATCGCATCGCGCGTTGGCAATGCAGATAAACTACGTCCATCCATAACAATATCTGTGGCGGTAAGAAAACCACCATTGGCTTCATAACCCACCACATTCGTAGCACCATCGGCAATCGCTGCATGCATGGCTGCAATCACGTAGGGAGAGCCGATACGGGTACGATCAATGCGCTCAAACCAGCCGGACTTTTCAACCGCAGTATTGCAACTCACCGGTGTCGCCACGCACTGCGCCTGCAAGAAACGGGCGCACAACACACCGGCCACATCACCACGCAACCAGATACCCTTTTCATCACTAATCAGAGGCCGGTCACCATCACCATCAGCCGATACGATGCAATCAAAATCATATTCCGCAGCCCACTCGGCAGCCAAACGCACATCTTCCGGACGAATGGCTTCGGTATCGACCGGAATAAATTTCAACGAACGACCGAGACAAACCACCTCGGCGCCTAGGCTCTGCATAATAGTCACCAACATATCACGCGCTACGGTCGAATGCTGATACACACCAATCTTGCGTCCTGCCAAACATCCTGCTGGAAAAAAGTAGAGATAAAGCTGAACAAATTTATATTCAGCAGCACT
>CAYOTF010000121.1:0-8662 GCA_964406805.1 uncultured Zetaproteobacteria bacterium
CGTTGACTTTGATTCCGGCTTTGGCAAACTAAAACTGGCCAATATTCCAGTGGCCAAGTTTCAATCCTTGGCACCTGCATCGTTGATGAACTGGATTGAAGGCGCAGGCAACCAACTCAGTGGCACACTGACCATGGACATCAGCAAGCATCAGACCTGGGCGATTTTTGGCGAAATGGTGCTTGAAAACAAACAGACCAACTTGGTCGCCAAGCTGCGCGGTAAACTCAGTCACCCCAGCGATGGCAAGCTGGTCTGGAAAGATAGTTTTATTCATTTGGGGCAGCAGGCTGTCATCGCCATTGCAGGCTCCTGCGAGCAGGATGAGTGCAGCACCACTCTCGATGCCAAACGTATCGCCCTGCAACGCTGGCATCCGTTCATTCCCGCAGGCATCAGCTTCCATAAACATATTTCGGCCATGAGTGATTTAAAAGCACAGCTGCAATGGAATGCTAAAAGCTGGCAGGGCAATGCCCGCCTGAGCCTGAAAAAGGTTCAACTCCAACAAGCCGACAAAACCATTCAGTTCCCTGATTTGGATTTGGATATTCCGCAACTCTCCGGCAGCAAACATACATGGTTGGCAAAAGCCGTGATCCGTTCCAGCCAGGCATCAGGTAGCATTGATGTGCTCAGTGAGCAGGAAAGCAACGGCGATAAAAACATGGAAATGGAAACACACGATGCCGACAGCGCCTTGTGGCAGCCGTTGGCCAATTTATTACTCTCATCCCTTTCTCTCGACTCCAACCTGCAAGGCAACGGTATTATTCAAGGCTCATTGCATATTCATCAGCATGGTTCGCTTAAAAAACTGGAAATCGATCTCGATGCAAGTCCGGCACAGGTGGATTATAAAACATGGATCAACAAGCCTGCTAATACCGTGGCCACATGCCGTGCCAGCATCAGCCTGCATAAGAAGAAATTGCAATCACTGAATCTGACAGATTGTCAGCTCGATGCATCGCAGATTAAAAAACTGGCATGGTCGCAAAGTAAAAAGCGTCAGCAGTTAAGCATCCAAGGGCTGTATTTAAATCTGGATCAACTCAAAGCACTCAATATCCCAATGCCCGAAAACATGACAGCATTGACGGGTGAATTCAGTGCCAGCGCCAACAGCCGGTGGACGGCCAAACAGACATGGACAGATAGATTAAACGGCGACTGGAAACTGCAAAACATCGGCAATGAATCATGGCAGAGCAATGGAGAAGGCGACATCAAAAAAGGCATTGCCCACAGCAAGTCGCTACTGATCCAGGGCGACTACGGCAACGCCGAATTAAGCGGCTCATTCAATCTAAGCAGGCAACAAGGGAAAATCGATGTAATCACCGGCATTCTGAATTGGAACAGCATCCCCACCCTGTCCGGTTTCTGGCTACCCATATCCCTGCACGGCACGATCAAACAAAGTAAGCTCACCCTGTTGCAAAATGATTGGTCGGATTTGCACAGCAATTACAAACTGGATCGCGGCGCACTACAACTGCATGGCTTGCATGCCACGCTGGCAAATGGTCAGATCAGCAGCAAAGAGCTGACCTTCTCCAGCAAGCCGGATGGCCTGCAAATTCAAGGTTATGTGCATGGTAAAAATATCCAGATGGATCAGCTACAAGCCTTCAGCAACTGGATTCAATCCGATATTAGCGGCACCTTGCAAGCCAACATCAAACTCGATGGCAGCATCCCCCAAGCAGGCATGACCGACTGGCAACGCAGCAATGGTGATCTGTTGATCTACAGTGGTAGCTGGAAACAACGCGAGGCGCCAACAACACAGGACACAGATTCAAACCCTGCCCCGCCGCTACGCGAACCCTACGCATTCAAAAAACTGGAATTCAGATTTCGAATACACGATGACAAGACCGACATTTCCGATCTAAGCATCATCAGCCATGAACAAACCTATCAGGGAAAAGCCACCATCAGCCCGGACCTCCACCTGTCCGGCCAAGTTCAGAATAAGGCCGATAAACATCAGTTCATGATTGATAGCGACCTGCCACAACTCCATTGGACAACACCACAGCCCGCATTGGACAACACAACACCCCTTCTGAATAAGGAAGCTTTAGAGAAGTAGAGGGTAGCCTACACTCATCACATGAGCCACTTGCAAAACTCGAACCGGGATTGCAATTTATCCACTCAGACTTTTGCAAGTGGCTCACTTATATTAGCTTAACGAAGCTCACAGAAGATTAACAGGAAAAGTCAGGGAGTCGGGCATGGAAATACTACACAGAGATGATTTAAAACGCGGCGGCTTTGCTGGCTTACGGGAACATCGTTTGGTCACAGATACACGTTTGTTTGGTGAGCATCAATCCAGTCAGACGTGGAATGGCATCGGTAATTTTGTTTATCTTGCTGATGCAAGGTTTTTGCCCAACGGAGAAACCCGGCTACATAGCCACAAAGAAATCGATGTAATTTCAGTCATGGTGGAAGGGCGTATCCAGCATGAAGGGTCGCTAAAGCACGGGCAACAAATGCAAAGCCATCATGTCCAGGCGCAACGTGCCGGAGGAGAGGGTTTTGCGCATAATGAAATCAATCCGGATGATCACGAAAACAGAATGATTCAGCTTTGGGTTTTGCCCGAACAAGCAGGCCAAGCTGCGGGTTATAAATTATACTCACCAAAAGAAGGTGAGCTTACGCGCGTCTATGGCGGCGCAACAAATCAGCATGACAGCTTTGATAGCCATACCTTGATCGATGTCGGCATCATCACTGCTGACGAAAGCATTTCATTGTCTGGCGATTTCATGGCTTATGTCACACGTGGCAAGGGTGTGATTAACGGCCAAGATGTTTGCGATGGCGATTTACTGCGCGGCACAGCCTTGGAGTTCAAGGCGATAGAAAAAACGCAGATTATAATTATCCGCCATAATTCGGACTAACAGGGGCTGGAGGATGTAAGCTTTTTTACAAACGAACCCAGCTCTGAAACCAGCCCTTAACCCAAGATCCGACATTGACATTCGGCACAAGCCGCAGCCCTTTGATTCGTCTGGCATTCCAAGAAATCACTCATCACCAGTGAGGTGAAAGCATGATTTCTCGAAACCCCATACAAACCAAATGATTACACCTTGTATCCAAATTCAATATCGGTTCTTGGGCTTAAAATCAATCCCTGAAATTCGTGAATGACAACGGTCTGTCCGTATCCATGCCGCGCACCAGCGTCATCACAGCCTGCAAGTCATCACGCTTTTTACCCACAACACGCACCTGATCACCTTGAATGGATGCCTGCACTTTCATCTTTTCCTGTTTGATGGTTTTGACGATACTCTTGGCCAGTTCAATACTAACGCCCTGCTTGATAAGGATTTCCTGACGTTTGCAGCCACCACTGGCATCTTCCGCATCCTTATATTCCAGACATGATGGTTCGAGTTTACGACGCACCAGTTTCGCCCGCAGGATTTCGGTTACGGTATTGAGTTTATTGATGTCATCACCGACCACCGTAATGCTATTTTCACCCAGTTCAATACTGGCCTTGCTACCCTTAAAATCATAACGCGTGGTGATTTCCTTGATCACTTGATTCACCGCATTGGTCATTTCCTGCATATCTGTTTCACTGACAATATCAAAACTTGGCATGGCTCACTCCTCAAAATCTCTAAAAGATAGCCAAAATTCTGCCGTTTCAGTCTTTGACAAGCAATGCGCCGTACCTAGATTCACGCCAGCAAAGGAGATTCTTAGTTGCCCAACACGTTTAAACATGACTTTTCAGACCAAACCACCGATCAGAGTATCACCGCCCCACCATCGGCATCTGTGGCTACAATACCAGCACGTCGAAGGCGCTTTTCACCACGCTGGTATCCCATCATCGGGGCTTTAGCCGGCCTCGCCCTAATGCTGCTATTTATCGCGACCGCAGGGCAAGATGCACGTGCTCGCATGAGCACTGAACATACCGAATGGCTAGCTGCCGATTTGAATCCTGCGGCTGCGAATACCATGCCACAGGTGCACAGCAGTCGTGTGCGCGCCGGAGATAATAGTGTGACCGCACTGGAGCGCTTGGGATTTGGCAACAAAACCAGCCTGCAAATTGTCCATGCAGCCAAGAGCAGCTACAAGCTGAGGAATATCCATATCGGACATGTTTTCAAACGTACCGACAGCAGCGCAGGCATTGATGTCGATTATAATATTGATGCCCAGCAACGTCTGCATCTGCATCAGGATAAGGGCCAGAGCCAATGGCAGGCCAGCATTCAACAACGTCAAATTCTCAGTCGTTTGCGTGTCGCCAGTGGCAGCATTGATGGCAGCTTGTTTTTCAGCGCCGAACAAGCCGGCATCGATCAGCGCACCACTATGAATCTGGTCGATATTTTTGCATGGGATATCGATTTTGCCCGCGATATGCGCCGTGGAGATAGTTTCCGCATCGTCTATGAAGAACATTTTGATGATGAAGGCACAATACTGGAGAGCAGTATTTTAGCCGCTGAATTTATCAATCAGGGTAAAAAGTTCCAATCCGTACGCTATCAAAATGCCAAGGGTAAAGTGGATTATTACACCCCTAGCGGTAAGGGCATGCAAAAAACCTATTTGAAAGCTCCGGTGAAATTTTCACGCATTTCTTCGCGTTTCAGTACCCGCCGCAAACATCCCATACTCGGTTATACACGCGCTCACCGTGGTGTCGATTATGCCTGCCCCAGTGGCACACCGATTCACGCACTCGGTAATGGGAAAATTGTTTTCAGAGGCTGGAAAGGCGGTTATGGCCGATTTATTCTGATCCGCCACAATAACCGCATACATTCCACCGCCTATGGCCACATGCGGAGCTTTGCGCGCGGTCTCAAAGTCGGCTCACGTGTCAAACAAGGGCAAATCATCGGCTATGTTGGCATGTCTGGGCTTGCCACTGGCCCGCATTTGCATTTCGAATTTCGTTCCCGTGGTCGCGCCGTCAATCCTCTGACCATTAAACTCAAACATCCCTCCAAGCCTGTCGCACGATCACAGATGGCACGGTTCAAGCAGCAAACCGCGCCGCTCATGCAACAGCTGAAACAATCAAACACAAAACAAAACTGGGGTTGAAACATTGACCGCAAAAGTATCGACAACGAAGGCATTGATGACGCACACATCAAAAGCCGATACCATGGAATCAACTATGACGACACAACATCAAGCCTGGCTCGATAAAGCACACTGCGTACTCGATCTCGAAATTGCCGCCATTGAAGCGCAACATGAGGTTCTGGGTGCTGCATTTGTGCAGGCCGTAGAAACTATCCTTGGGCTTAATGGCAGGCTTGTCGTAGTTGGCATGGGCAAGTCCGGCATTATTGCCAAAAAAATCGCTGCCACCTTTGCATCGACCGGCACACCGGCTTTCTTTGTGCATGCCGCAGAAGCCCAACATGGTGATCTCGGCATGATTACCGGCCACGATGCTGTGTTAGCACTCTCTCATAGTGGCGAAACCGCCGAAGTCTGTGGCCTATTGCCCGAGATTCGTCGCCGTGGTGCGACTGTCATCGCCATCACCGGCAACACAGCATCCACATTGGCTCGGGATGCCGATATCGTCTTGCACATCCCCATCGATAAAGAGGCATGCCCGTTAAATCTCGCACCGACTGCATCCACTACCGCCACACTGGCGCTTGGTGATGCGCTTGCCGTCGTCATTCTCAACGAACGTGGTTTTAAAGAAGAAGATTTTGCCCGTGTGCATCCAGCCGGCAGCCTAGGGCGCAAGTTGTTGCGTGTTGCCGATGTCATGCATCAACACGATGAACTGCCGTTGGTCACAGCTGATGCCAGCTTATCCGAAGCCATTATGGTGATGAGTTCCCACCGCATGGGTATTACCGGCATTCGTGAGCATAACAAACTCATCGGTTGTCTCACCGATGGCGATCTGCGCCGCATTCTGGAATCTGGACACATCGATATCAACGCACCGGTACACACTCTCATGCATGCCAACCCAACCACCATTGCAGCCGATAAACTGGCCAGTGAGGCCTTGCATTTCATGGAAGAGCACAAAATCACCGTGCTATTCGTCTGTGATGAACAACGGCAAGCCATCGGTATTATTCATATCCACGACATTCTTCAGGAGGGCATTGCATGACGCATCCAAACCCGGCCAATCCAAGCCAGAACCATTCAAGTCAATCCAACAGCACGCAACAAACAGGTTTCGACTTCCCGTTTGAAAAGGCTCGCCATATTCGCATGCTCATCCTCGATGTCGATGGGGTGATGACCGATGGCTCAATCATCATGGATCAGCATGGTGATGAATTAAAAGCCTTCAATGTACGCGATGGCCACGGCATCAAAATGCTGCAACGTGCCGGCATCTGTATCGGCATCATTACCGGCCGCAGCTCAACTGTTGTTGCCGCGCGCGCGCGCGATCTGGGTATCGAGTTTATTATCCAGGGCTGTTTGAACAAGGCTGAAGGTTTATTGCAAATGCAACAGGAGAGCGGCATCAACGCCGAACACTGCGCCATGATGGGTGATGATGTGCTGGATTTGCCGCCGATGTATCAATGTGGCCTCAGTTTAGCGCCCAAGGATGCACATCACGCCGTATGTGCCTATGTCGATTGGCTATCCGATTGCAACGGAGGTCGCGGAGCCATCCGGCAAGCGGCTGAAGCTCTGATTTTAGCGGTGGATAAATGGGATGAAATCGTCAAAGCCCGTTACGACATCAGTCCTGCTGCATGCGGTTGGAATCGCTGACAGCAACACCCATGCAACAAACAACATGGTCTGGCATCAAATGGTTTAGCCTTGCTGTTTCTATTGGCAGCATTGTACTGGCTGTTGTGCTGATGCAGGAGTCCGGATCTGAGCAGCCCTCTGAAAGCAGCACCGCAACAAACGAAGAGCCCAAGACTCAAGTCGAAAGCCCGGTCATCGTTGAACGCAAAGATGGCAACATCACCTGGACCCTGCGTGCTCAGGAAGCCAACCAGCAACTCGATGGCAAGATGCGCCTGAATAAACCCGTACTGGTATTGTACACCGACACACAACAGGAAATTCATATCGTCAGCAAGCTGGCGTGGTTCAACCCCTTAACACGCAATTTACGTTTTAAAGATCAGGTGCTGGTTCGATACCAGCAATGGTCGATAAGCACCGACCTCATGACCTACAACAGCGCCAGCGATGAGCTGCACATGCCAAATAGCTTCAAGCTCTGGGGTGACAGCATTACTGCGCGCGGTAAAAATATGCACTTGCAGCGCAATAGCGAACAGGTCACTGTCGATGATGGAATCTGGATTGAAGATTCCGACCCACACTGGCAAGGAGTCACACAATGACGTTTCACCTCACCGTCCACTACAGTATCCACACTGCACAGCTTTTTCGATCATGCTGCATGCTGTTGTTGCTTTGCCTGCCCATACTCACTCCCGCTCACGCTGGAACGATTCAAATCGAAGCGGAAAAAATGGTACTTTTGCACAAGAAGAATCAAGCCACATTCATCAATCATGTGCATTTAACCCGCGATGATTTTGAATTGTTTTCTGATCGTCTAGTCGCTTATTACAATGAACACGATCTGGAACGGGCCGAAGCGTTTGGCAACATCAAACTCAAGCAGGGTGACATCACTGGCCATTCGGACAAAGCCATTCTCGATCAAAAAAACAATACCCTGACGCTGATCGGTCAGGCTGTGATGGAGCAAAATGGCAATCGTCTGGAAGGTGAAAAAATCATCCACGATATAACGCTGGAAAAGACACTGGTTTTCCCCGCCAAGGGCGGCAGAACACATATGACCATCGAATCGGACGATGATAAAAGCAAGTCTATCCTGCCCGCAAAAAGAAGCTCGAAATGAGCAGTATTCACCATTTATCCGCACGCGGACTGCATAAGTCCTACCGCAACAAACAAGTCGTTAGCGATGTGGCTATTGATATTTTCTCCGGTGAATGTGTGGGGCTGTTAGGCCCCAACGGAGCCGGCAAAACCACCAGTTTTTATATGGTTTGTGGACTTGTGCAGGCAGATCAGGGCGATGTGCGACTCGATGACATGGATATCACCCACCAACCCATGCATATCCGGGCACGCAAAGGCATTGGTTATTTACCACAGGAAGCCAGTATTTTTCGCAAGCTCAGCGTGCGTGATAATCTCTTGGCGATTTTTGAAACACTCGATATGCCATCGATTCAAATTGAACAAGAGTTGGAAGGGTTATTGCTTGATCTCGGCATTGAAGCAGTACAACATCAAAAAGCCTTTACCTTGTCCGGCGGCCAACGCCGACGGGCTGAAATTGCCCGCGCTCTGGTCACCAAACCGAAGTTTCTGCTGCTCGATGAACCCTTCGCCGGTGTTGACCCCATTGCAGTTGAAGATATTCAAACTATTATTGCAGACTTGCGCGACAAAGGCATTGGCATCCTGATTACCGATCATAATGTGCGTGACACCTTATCGATTTGTGATCGCGCCTATTTGATGTCGGAGGGTAAGATTTTCATTCAGGGCAAACCGGACGAAATCATCGACAATCCCGATGCTCGCCGCTTGTATCTGGGTGAAAGCTTTTCAATGTAGGCTATTTGAGCGTCCCTCAACACGGCAATAA
>CAYOTF010000122.1:0-8659 GCA_964406805.1 uncultured Zetaproteobacteria bacterium
CAGAGCTGAAGCCTTTGCCAGCAAGAATTCAGTTTCGGATTCGCTCGTTGATGCGATTGCAGTCGGTAGTGGCTTCACCTTTGCGCTGATTCTGCTTGGCGGAGTGCGCGAAATTCTGGGGCAAGGTGACTTGTTCGGCTTCTCAGTGTTTGGCGCATCCTATCCCGATGTGCTGATGTTTATCCTGCCCCCCGGCGCGTTTATTGCGTTGGGCTTCATTTTGGCCGGCATCAATATTTTTAATGCACGTTTACAGCGCAATGCCGATGCACGCGCACAGGCAGCCAAAACATCATTAGAATCAGCAGAGGTCACATCATGAGTAATATTCTATTCTGGTTGGTTCTAGCGGTAATCTTTGTGTTTTTATGGTGGGCAGGCTTTTATGCCACTAAAGATATGCGCGTGAGAAAAAATGCCATGCGCACCGATCAAGCCAAGCGTAACCTTGAACTACACGCCCAACAACAAGCTGAAGCAGCGGCCAAAAAGAGCGGAAACTCGCCTGCAAACAATGTCGTATCCAAGGGTGAAAACTAATGCCCTGCCTGATATTGAACACCAATATCAAGGTCACGGATAAAACGGCTTTTTTAAGCCGTTGCTCGGCACAGGTCGCCGTCGCATTGGCCAAATCCGAATCCTATGTGATGATCAAGCTATCCGATCAGCAGCCCATGCTATTTGCTGGCAGCGATGCACCCCTGGCCTTCCTGGAATTAAAGAGCCTTGGTCTGAGCACGGCGCAAACCGCTAGTCTGTCCGCTGAGTTGTGTGCCTTTATGCATGCCGAACTGGGTATCGACAGTGCGCGTATTTACATCGAATTCACAGCACCAGAACGCGCCATGTTCGGCTGGAAAGGCGGCACCTTTTGACTGTTCGTGAAATCCTGATTCACCCGGATGATCGCCTGCGCGAGGTTGCCCGGCCAGTCACATTCCCGCTCTCCAACGCGGTGAAACAAGTCATCACCGACATGGCCGACACCATGTACGATGCGCCCGGCGTGGGCTTAGCAGCACCACAAATCGGCGTGTCATTGCAAATCGCGGTCACCGACACCTTGTGGCGCAGCGAAGAAGTGCGCCATGACCCTGATCGCCCAGGTGGTACACGTGATCTAAAAGTATGGCTTAACCCTGAAATTCTCTGGCATAGTGATGAGCAGGAAACCTGGGAAGAAGGCTGTTTATCTGTGCCTGAAACCTATGGCGATGTCACACGGCCTGCTGCAGTTCGTCTGCGCTGGCATGATGTGGAAGGAAAACCACATGAACACGATTTCGAAGGCTTTGATGCCGTTGCCCTGCAACACGAATTCGATCATTTGATCGGTAAACTATTCATTGATTATCTCTCCCCCCTCAAACGCAATATGATTACCAAAAAGATGAAGAAACTGTTCAAGTAATAATCTCGAACAACAATAAAACAAGGATTCCTTACTTCCTTTTAATGATCCTGTTCGTTAGATTGCCTTCATATAACATCGAAGAGGTGCACTATGCTGGCTAAAAAAACATCCAAAAACCAAATTACTCTGCCCAAATCTGTGGTGATGCACTTTGCAGATGTGGACTATTTTGACGTTCAAGAAGAAGGTGGGAAAATTATTCTATTGCCTGTACGACCTAATCAGGCTGAAAGTGTGCGCCAACGTCTGACTGAGCTGGGATTGGGCGATCAAGATGTTAAAGATGCTATCGCTTGGGCACGAGAGTCGTGAATCGACGCTTGGTGTTTGATACCAACACTATTGTTTCAGCTCTGCTCTTTGAGCAGGGGCGATTGGCCTGGCTACGTCCATTTTGGCAGGCAGGAAAACATCAACCTTTGGCCTCTCGTGCAACGATACAGGAACTCATCCGGGTATTGGCATACCCAAAGTTCAAACTAAATGAGCCGCAGATTCAAGCTCTGTTGGCTGACTATCTACCTTATGTCGAAAGTGTTGATATCCCCGAATGTATGCCGACATTGCCTCAATGCCGAGATAAAAAAGATCAAATGTTTATTGAGCTAGCTACGATTGGGGCCGCAGATGTATTAATCACTGGAGATGCAGATCTTCTGGCGATGGTCGAAGTGTGTCCATTTTCTATACTGTCACCAGCAGACTTCTACGCAGAAATGCATGGAATATGATTTTGATGAATATGGAGAATCTATGCGCATAGTGTTTGCCGGAACCCCCGGCTTTTCTGTACCCTGCCTGACGGCTTTACTTGAAGCTGATGACATCGACGTGGTTGGTGTGGTTTCACAACCCGATCGCAAGTCCGGACGTGGCATGAAACTTACACCGTCCGCAGTCAAACAGGCCGCACTTGATGCAGGCATCGATGTCATCACACCGGAAAAATTACGCGATAATGATGAAGCTCTGACCTGGTTGGAGTCCAAACAGGCCGATATTCTGGTGGTGGTGGCTTTCGGCATGATATTACCCAAGACATGGCTCGATGCGCCCAGCATTGCAGCCGTGAATGTGCACGCCTCATTATTGCCTCGTTGGCGCGGGGCTGCTCCGATTGAGCGGGCATTGCTCGCCGGCGACAAACAAACCGGTGTATGCATCATGCAAATGGAAGAAGGGCTCGATACCGGCGGCGTGTATGCACGCACAATCCTGCCGATTAGCAATCAAACAACCGGCTCTGAGTTGTGGTTCAAGCTTTCACCCATGGGCGCTGAACTGCTGATCGACACGCTGCCAGCGATTGCGACAGGCTTATTACCGGCGCCTCAAACAGCCGATGGCCAAACCTATGCAAAAAAAATCAGCAATGATGAACGCATTATTGATTGGACATTATCCGCATCGGCGATTGATCGCTTGGTGCGCTGTTTTTCACCACGACCCGGCGTGCGCACACAGTGCCAAGGCAAATGGTTGAAACTGATTGCAGGTGAAGCATTGCCCAGCAGTCACCAGACAAGCCCAGGCTCAATCATCGCCACCGATCATGGGCTCGATATCGCCTGCTCAAACGGCTCGATCTACCGCATCAACACATTGCAAGCGGAAGGTAAAAAAGCCATGCCTGCAATCGATTTTCTTCGAGGTGCTCAATTGAACGCTGGAGATAGCCTTGCTTGAAGAAACCGTGATAAAACCCTTAAAAATAGCTGATCTGCCGTTCAATCAACATATTGGTCTGGAATCCGATGGCGACATGGTATTGATCAAACAACAGCATTGCCTGCTTAATCATGTCGGCAGCCTGCACGCGTCGGTCATCCACGGTTTAGCGGAAGGAGCCAGTGGTCATTATTTGATTCAAAACCTGCTGCCGCTGTTCCCCCAATCGCTGGTACTGGTCAAGAATGCATCCATGCAATACAAACGGCCAGCCATGCAAGAATGTCAGGCCAAAGCCAATGTCAGTGATGCGGCACTACAACACTGCATCGACACCTTGAAACGTCGCAAACGAGCGGTGCTGAGTATTCCTGTTACCGTTCTGTGCGAGCAAAAAATTATCGCCACTGCCGAGTTTGACTGGTGGTTGCGTGTACCCAAATAACTATCAGGAAAAATCATGACTTCAACAGCCACTCCGACTAAAACCATTTATTTGAACGACTATCAGCCAGCCGCTTTTTTGGTTGAAAGCATATCGCTTCATTTCACCTTGCTGCCCACAGCCACAGAGGTGGTCTCAAGTGTACTCTATCGACGCAACCCCTTGGCTGATGATACGACTGCCACATTGACGTTAGACGGACATGACATGGATCTGTTGTGCGTCAAATTAGATGGCCGCAGACTCACCAACAATGCCTATCACCTGTATGAGCAGGGTTTGAACATCAAAGCCGTGCCCGATGCCTTTGAACTGGAAATTACCACCCGCATCAATCCGCAGGATAATACCGCCCTCGAAGGTTTATACCGCTCCAGTGGCAACTATTGTACCCAATGCGAAGCGCAAGGCTTTCGCCGCATCACATATTACCAGGATCGCCCCGATGTACTGGCTGTATTTACGGTGCGCATTATCGCCGCTAAAAGCGATAACCCGGTACTGCTCTCAAACGGTAATCCGATCGGACAAGGGGAGTTGGATAACGGCATGCACTGGGCAGAGTGGCATGACCCGTTTGCCAAGCCCTGTTATTTATTTGCCTTGGTGGCTGGCGACCTGGCCAATGTAGAGGACCATTTCACCACCATGAGCGGCCGCGATATCACCCTGCGCATCTTCACCGAAAGCCACCATATCCATCAATGCGGTCATGCCATGGATTCGCTCAAACGCGCCATGCTCTGGGATGAGCAACGCTTTGGCCTCGAATACGACCTCGATCTGTTCATGATTGTGGCTGTCGATGATTTCAATATGGGCGCGATGGAAAACAAGGGTTTGAATGTGTTCAATTCACGTCTTATTTTCGCCAGCCCCGAAACAGCAACAGACAATGATTATATCGCCATTGAAGCGGTGATTGCTCACGAGTATTTCCATAACTGGACGGGCAACCGCGTAACCTGCCGTGACTGGTTTCAACTGAGTTTAAAAGAAGGCTTAACCGTCTTCCGCGATCAGGAGTTTACTGCCGACACCCATTCCCATGCCGTCAAACGTATCGAAGATGTGCGCCTGTTGCGCACCCACCAGTTTGCCGAAGATGCCAGCCCGATGGCGCATCCGATTCGTCCGGCTTCCTACATGGAGATCAATAATTTTTATACTGTCACTGTGTATGAAAAGGGTGCGGAAGTGGTGCGATTATACCAAAGCCTGCTGGGTGTAGATGGTTTCCGGCGCGGTATGGATCTGTATTTTGAACGCCATGACGGGCAAGCTGTCACCACTGAAGATTTTCTGGCTGCCATGAGCGATGCCAATGTCGATACGAATAAAGCAGACCTTGCACAAATGCAGCGCTGGTACGATCAGGCTGGCACCCCCACACTATCGATTCGCATGGACTATGATGCACAAACACAAACAGCCATTTTGCACTGTTCACAAACATCCAAGCAATCCAGTAATAAAGCCTATTTAATTCCGTTATCCATGGCACTGCTCCTACCCGATGGATCAACACAGCATGAACAGACACTGTTGATCACCGAAACATCACAATCGTTCACGTTTAAACAGGTGGCACACCACCCCTTACCATCCTTGCTGCGCGGATTTTCAGCTCCGGTTGAACTCGATTACCCCTATTCAGCCGATGACGATGCCTTGTTGATGCAACACGATTCGGATGCTTTCAACCGCTGGGCTGCAGCACAACGGTTTGCTATGCGCACCATCCAAGCCATGATGAACACACAAAGCGTACCGGATTCACGCTTAAGCACAGCCTTCGGCCATATCCTGCGCCATCAACAGCTCGACCCTGCTCTCAAAGCGGAAGCACTAATACTACCATCGGAAGCCGATATTGCAGCAGCCTGCAGCCCAGCCAACCCAACCCATATTCACCGTGCACGCGAGCAGCTGCGCCAACATATTGCCACCACCTTGCGTGATGATTTTGAACTGGCATATCAAAACCTTTCGGCCGCAACAGGACTCGATGATCAAGCCATGCAGCAACGCAAACTCAAAAATGTATGCCTATCTTATTTGGCAACATTGAACGATACCGCTTCGATTGGATTGATTTATGCCCAATTTACCGCAGCAAGCAACATGACCGATCAATATGCAGCCCTGTCGGCATTATCCAGCTCTGATTGCCCGCAACGTTCACAGGCATTGGCCGCCTTTGAACAGCAATGGCGCGATGATAGCAACGTCATGGATAAATGGTTCGCCGTACAAGCGGCATCATCTCTGCCCAACACGCTGGAGCAGGTAAAACAGCTGATGAACCACCCCGCGTTCGATCTGCGCAATCCGAACAAGGTGCGTGCCCTGATTGGCACATTCGCCATGCGGAATCCTGTCGCATTTCATGCTGAAGATGGCCAAGGCTATGCCTTTGTCGCGGATCAGGTATTGGTTTTGGATAAAATGAATCCTCAAGTTGCATCGCGTATGGTGCGCGCACTCATAAACTGGAAACGTATCGAACCCCAACATAGCCAACTCATGTGCGCCCAACTGCAACGCATTGCCGATAGCGATGGTCTATCCGGCGATGTGTTTGAAATTGTCAGTAAAAGTTTGAGTTGAACTACTGGTAACTACCCAGTCTGTTGACTTCAGTTGCGCTATAAAGTCCAGGGATTAATGACTTCAAGAGCGGCATCATCAAAGTCTTTGTTGTTTCGGGTTACCATGCGCAGCTCATGGTGCAAAGCTGTTGCTGCTAGCAGACTATCAATAGCAGGGATTGGTCTTTGAGCGTCAGCTTGCAACCGTCCCCATCGCTCTGCCACAGCGGCATCAATATCCAGCACACGCCCACCAAACCATTCGGGCAGCTCATGCTCAAGCCACAGCCGCAGTTTTTCTTTGCGTTTCCCATCAGATAGACCCTCCACGCCTTTACGAATTTCACCAATCGTCAATACGCTGATATACAGGCTTTCGTCAGGCACCTCGGAAAACCATGCAAGCACTGCCTCATTCGGTTTAGCTCGCACAAGCTCGGATAACACATTGGTATCAAGCAAATAACTCACAGAGAAATATCCCGAGTGAGCGAATCAGGTCGCTCGATATTTAACGCTGCACCCACCAGAGGAGAACTTTGCATAAATGAAACAAAATCAGGGCGCTGTTTTTTCATTGCCTCATATGCTTGCATGGAAAGAATCACTGCCGAAGGCTGGCCACGCACAGTCACTTGCTGCGGCCCTTCCTGCATGGCCGATTTAATCACTTCGCTTAAGCGTGCTTTAGCATCTTGTAATTGCCAACTTGTCATAGAAACCTCCATCTCAAGATAGCAGGCTAGTCTGACTGGTTCTTTCGTTCAAGCGTCTGGAACACCATGCTGAACCAGCCTCACAGCCTCCAAAGATTCTAACCCAGATTATTCATGAATACTGCCGCGCAGTAGATTTCTCATAAGTCCGACAGACTCCTAGCCTTGCAAGAATTTTATGGCGGCCATAAATGTGCCCAATGCAACCCTTCCACTTTCCTCAAGGAGCAGGTCGCAACATGTTGAATCGCTAATCCAGCATTTGTCGCATGCGGTGGCTTAACACACCAAGGTTCGCCGGCTTCGTCAGCACCTCGCTGTTTGGTATTGATTCACTATTGTTCCACATTTGTTCTTTATCATAACCGGTCAAAAACATTACCGGCACATCAGGGTTTACTGCTCTAATCTGTTTCGCCAGCACCATACCATCGCAATGGGGCATCACCATATCCAGTATCGCCAGCGCAACATCCTGTTGGTTCAGCTTAAACAGCTCCATCGCCTCCAGCCCATCGCTGGCCTGCAAGACCTGATAGCCCAGCGACTCCAGAATTTCAGCCATAACATTACGCACCACCCGCTCATCATCAGCCAGCAGAATCAACTCGCCACGTCCGCTCAAAACCCGTTGTGGAACAGGCTCAGCACGCATCGATTTCGATTTCAATTTCAATAAGGGGATGTACAGATGGACGGTTGAGCCTGTTCCTTGCTTGCTGTTTAGATCCACAAAGCCCTGATGAGTTTTAACTGCGCCATACACCATCGCCAAGCCAAGACCTGTTCCCTTGCCCTGTTCCTTGGTGGTAAAGAAGGGTTCAAACAAATGTTGCATCTGCTTGGCAGACACACCACAACCATTATCTTCAACACTCAAATGCGCAAACATTCCATCCTTAAACCAGGGGCGGCTGTCCAGGAATGAATCATCCGGAGAAAACCGTTCCATACGGACAGTGATACATGGTGCTTCCACATACTCGACCGCATCGCGGGCATTACTGACCAGGTTTGCCAGCACCTGATGCAATTGGGTGGCATCGCCCTTGATCTGCAAGTCATCGCTACAAATATCCTCATGAAAAGTGATGTTTTCAGGCACTGCTTCAGGCTGGAACCGGCCAGTCAGCTTTGAATCTCGCTGAACAGCATCCTGAACTTGATCTCATACTACTCGATATTGGCCTGCCCGACATGCATGGCTTTGAAGTGATTCAACAACTGCAGGAGAATGATTCCGGCATCTCCATCGTCGCCTTTTCAGGCACGGTGACGCAACAGTTTATCCGCCAATGTTTGGCACTGAATATCGCCGGTTTTATTCCTAAAACCTCGTCAGCAACAGAGATGACAGCCGCCATTGACCTGGTGCTTGGCGGCGGCATTTATATCCCTCATGAAGCCTTGCCGGATACAGAGCATGACACCAACGCTGCTGTTCTCACCGACAGGCAGTTGGATATTTTGAGACTGATCCGTAAGGGCATGTCGAATAATGAAATCGCATCAATATTGGATATCTGCACTCCCACCGTCAAAACACATGTGCACGGTATTCTTGCAACGCTCGACGTGAAAAATCGCACCGAAGCCGTAAACGAGGGTTTACTGCAAAACCTGCTCTAATGCCGGAGACATATAAACCCAATATCCGACATTGAGGACTGGTCTTGCAATATACATTCCTCGCCATTATTTCATTCAGGCGCGCAAAACCACGGAAGGAGCTCTGAAAAAGCTTATTGACCTGATAGAATAAGGCCATATCGATGAAGGCTTTGTCTTTATTCCTAAAATCGCCATGAAGGGGTGCGGAATA
>CAYOTF010000123.1:0-2335 GCA_964406805.1 uncultured Zetaproteobacteria bacterium
CCGAGGCGAGGCCAGGTCATGCTGTATCGGGTCTCACAGAGGCGAATGTTGCATTGACTCGACGCGGGCTTTCTGGGGACTGTCAGGAATTCCGTGTGTGGGCGGGCATAATGGGTAAAAAGGAGTCCCACTATGTCTCGACGCAAAGAGCCGGCGATCCCGTCCGATTTGCTTGACCGCCTATTGGCGGGCACCGATGCCGCTGCTGCCCTGGATCAGGGCGGCTTGCTGGATAATTTGAAGAAAGCCCTGGCCGAACGGGCGCTCAATGCCGAGATGGACCATCATCTTGGCGATGGCCAGGCCGGCAACAGCGGCAATGGCTATGGCCGCAAGACGGTGACGACAACAGCGGCAAGATCGACATCGAGGTGCCGCGGGACCGTCATTCGAGCTTCGTCCGCAACTGATCGCCAAGTACCAGCGCCGCTTCCCCGGCTTTGATGACAAGATCATATCGATGTACGCACGGGGCATGAGCACCCGCGAGATCGTCGGGCACCTGCACGATCTGTACGGCATCGACGTGTCGCGCGACCTGATCAGCACGGTGACCGACGCCGTGCTCGACGAAGTTGCCACCTGGCAGCAGCGACCGCTCGATGCGATCTATCCGCTGGTCTTCTTTGATGCCATCCGGGTCAAGGTCCGCGACGAGGGCATGGTTCGCAACAAGGCTATCCATATCGCGCTGGGCGTGCGTGCCGATGGCGCCAAGGAGGTGCTGGGCCTGTGGCTCGAGCAGAATGAGGGTGCCAAATTCTGGCTCAGGGTGATGAACGAGCTCAGGAATCGCGGCACCGAGGACATTCTGCTGGCCGTCGTCGATGGTCTCAAGGGCTTCCCCGAAGCGATCACCGCCGTCTTTCCCGAGGCCGTAGTTCAGACCTGCATCGTTCATTTGCTGCGCAATTCTATGGACTTCGTCTCCTGGAAGGACCGCAAAGGCCTGGCGAGCGCGCTCAAGGAGATTTACCGCGCGTCGAGCGCCGACGCGGCCGAGCAGGCGTTGACGGCGTTCGAAGCCGGACCCTGGGGCTCGCGCTATCCCGCCATCGGCCAGAGCTGGCGGCGCGCCTGGGGCGAGGTCATCCCGTTCTTCGCCTTCCCCGACGAGGTGCGGCGGATCGTCTATACGACGGATGAGATGGACAAGACCCACCCTGTAAAAATGTGCTATGCAGGTGGTGCGTGGGCGACTCCGTGGCTAAGAGCGGAACTCCGGCTGCAAGTTCCGTCAGGCCGCCTTGTCACAGTCCCGCCGGTTTGGAGCGCCCGCGCACCTTTGGCCTTGTTTCCCATTGGGCAACGAATTGCTCATAGGCCTGCTCAGCGTGGCGGGCGATTTCCATCTCCTGATCGCGCAGTTTCTTGATGTTGTAAGCATGAGTGGGGCCTGGTTGATTGCCCTTGCGCTGTGGCTGCCCAGCTTTGAGTTCCATGGTCCGCCTCTTGTTGGCGACCAGCGCAGGGCGTGCCCAGCGATAGTCAGTCTGCTTGGTCAGCAGATGCCAGCACAGCACCGTCAGCTTGCGAGCCAAGGCGACAGCCGCCACCTGATGGCCACGCTTGGCTCGGATACGGACAAAGAAGGCATGCAGTGGCCCGGGCTTCTTCGCAGCAGCCCAAGCCGCTTCGACCAGCATTGACCTGGCGTGACTGCGTCCGACTTTGCTGATCCGCCCATGGTGGGCCACGCCAAGCCCCGACTGGCGCACCCGCGGATTGAGGCCGAAGTAGCTCACCAGCTTTTGCGGGCTCGAGAAGCGATTGATGTCGCCGATTGCCGCCACGATCCCGGCTGCCACAGTCAAGTTGACGCCCGTGATGGTTAGCAATCTGGCAATTGCGTCATCGTCGAGCGCATCGCTGGCGATCTCCTTGTCGAGGGCTGCCAAATCGTCAGTCAGGCGGTCGAGCTCGCGAATGTGGCGTTCTAGGCGTCACTTCAAGGTTTGTGCGCCAGACAACGATTTGGCGGACATAGTAAGAACATCGTCTATGCCACGAGTTTGAGGCGGGCCATGGGATCGTTGAGGGTGCGGAACTCGCCAGGGGAGAGCCGATTTGCCCTTTGCCACAGATAGTCGCCGGTGAGGCTGATGTGCGTCCAGCCCATCGGCGAGAGATGGGCAAGCAGCGCATCATCGAAGGTGCCGCCGGATGATTGGAGATGCTGGGCGGCCCTATCCATATAGACGGTGTTCCAGTAGGAAATTGCCGCGATCAGCAGATTGAGGCCCTTTTATTCCCGGTGTTCTCAGCATTGGGCATCACCAATTTTTTGAAAGAAAGTCTGGCCGACCTGTACGTTAGTAACCATCAAAAGTGCAGC
>CAYOTF010000123.1:2345-6795 GCA_964406805.1 uncultured Zetaproteobacteria bacterium
TGATTGGTCAGGGGCAACTGGTCAGTTGGCTGGAGGGTGCGAACGGATAATTTCAGAATAGAAAAAATTATAATATCCATTAAATTAATTTATTGCCTTTTTTAATTTCAGTTTCTTTGGTAGCATTTTTGAATGTCCATAATGAAATGGATGAATTTAAATTTCATTTATAATAATAAAATAGATTAATTTTATTAAATTATTATAATTTGTAAATTATTTATTTAATTTAACCGAGAAAGCTGTAGGTGACCTGTGGCAAATCATGAAATTAGCCGCCTTCTTGTAGCTAACCGCGGCGAAATCGCTATCCGCGTGTTCCGCGCAGCAACTGAACTGGGGATCAGAACCGTTGCAATTTATGCCGAGGAAGACAAGCTGTCCCTACATCGCTTCAAGGCCGATGAGGCTTATCATCTTGGAACAGGTGCGAAATCAGCGATTGCTGCCTACCTTGACATTCCGCGCATTATTGCATTGGCAATCGAGGCAAAGGTGGACGCAATCCACCCTGGTTACGGATTCCTGTCAGAAAGTCCTGAATTTGCAGAGGCGTGCGTACAGGCAGGGATTATCTTCATTGGACCGCGTCCTGAAACCATGCGCCAATTAGGCGATAAGGTTTCGGCCCGGCAAGTTGCAATCCAAGCGGGTGTTCCCGTTGTGCCCGCCAGCGAGCCTCTGCCTGATGATGACGACGAAGTCCGCCGCATTGCGGCCTCAGTGGGTTATCCGCTCATGTTGAAGGCAAGCTGGGGCGGCGGCGGGCGCGGTATGCGCCCAATCGAGGGGGAAGAGGGGCTCATCGAGGCCGTTCAATCCGGCCGCCGCGAAGCAAAGGCAGCCTTTGGACGTGATGAAGTCTATCTTGAAAAGCTGATCCGGCGGGCGAGGCACGTGGAAGTACAGTTGTTGGGCGATGCCCACGGCAACCTATTGCATCTGTTCGAACGCGATTGCTCAATCCAGCGACGCAATCAGAAGGTAATTGAACGAGCACCAGCACCTTATCTTAATGAAAGAACAAGGACTTCTTTGTGTGAGGCAGCGCTCAAAATTGGATTGGCTACAGATTATGTCGGAGCCGGTACTGTAGAGTTCCTGATGGATGAGAATGATGGTGCCTTTTATTTCATCGAGGTAAATCCGCGGATTCAAGTCGAACACACTGTCACTGAAACCGTTACCGGTATTGACATTGTGAAGGCACAAATTCGCATAGCTGAAGGCCGTATCTTGGGCCAAGAGGCGGAGACGGGCGTCCCGATTCAGACTGCCATTCAGTTGAATGGTCATGCGATGCAGTGCCGAATTACGACCGAAGATCCTCTCAATAATTTCATCCCTGATTATGGACGAATTACCGCCTATCGAGGTGCACTTGGCTTTGGTGTGCGGGTTGATGGCGGAACAGCCTATTCAGGGGCAATTGTCACCCGACATTTCGATCCGTTATTAGAAAAAATCACAGTTTGGGCTCCGACACCACGGGAAGTAGTGGCGCGAATGACGCGAGCTTTGCGTGAATATCGTATCCGTGGGGTGGCTACAAATTTGGCATTTCTTGAGCAGGTATTGGCACATCCCGATTTCGTGGCGAACCGGTATACAACTAAATTCATCGACGAAAATCCCAGCTTGCTGAATCTCGCCAAAAGGCGAGATAGAGCGACTCGTCTGTTAACCTATCTTGCGGACGTTACTGTCAACGGTCATCCGGATGAGAAGGGACGTGCGATTCCTCGCGCCGATCTTCGCCAGCCAACCGCTCCTGTAGTATCGGGAGATATACCAGTTGGTGCAAGGCAGGTATTGGAGCGCGAAGGCGCAAAAGGTCTAGCGCGTTGGGTCAGAACACAGCCGCGGCCCCTTATCACAGATACAACGATGCGCGATGCGCATCAGTCTCTGCTGGCCACACGGATGCGTACACACGATATGGTTCAGGTAGCACCGGCCTATTCTAGATTGTTACCAAATTTGCTCAGTCTGGAATGCTGGGGCGGCGCTACTTTCGATGTCGCAATGCGTTTCTTACAAGAAGATCCATGGGAGCGGTTAGATTCTATTCGCAAGCTTGCACCAAATTTGCCGACACAAATGTTGTTACGCGGCGCGAACGGGGTGGGATATACTAATTATCCTGATAATGTTGTGCGACATTTCATAGCACAGGCGGCAACTGGGATAGATATTTTTCGTGTTTTCGATTGCCTGAACTGGGTCGAAAATATGAGGGTAGCTATCGACGCGATTGTTGAAAGTGGTAAGGTGGCTCAGGGTGCGTTGTGTTATACTGGCGACTTACTTGATCCCGAACGCTCCAAATATTCTCTTTCGTATTATATCGATTTGGCAAAGCAACTCGAAGCGGCTGGTTGCCACATGCTGGCCATCAAAGATATGGCAGGTTTGCTCAAGCCTGCTGCTGCGCGTGTTTTGTTCAAGGCTCTGCGCGAAGAAACTGATTTGCCACTTGCCTTTCATACCCACGACACTTCGGGAAGTGCCGCAGCGACAGTATTGGCGGCAATCGAGGCGGGTGCAGATAGCGTCGATCTCGCGATGGACTCTATGAGTGGCACAACTTCTCAGCCTTGCTTCGGTTCTGTAGTCGAGGCATTGCGGCATACTGAGCACGACAGTAAGATTGATCCGGCTGTGATCCGGCAGTTGAGCGCCTATTGGGAAGGCGTCCGAGCGCAATATACGGCGTTTGAGAACGATCTGCGCTCTGGTGCGTCAGAGGTCTATCTTCATGAGATGCCGGGGGGACAGTTCACCAACTTGAAGGAACAAGCTAGAAGCTTGGGCTTAAACTCGCGCTGGGATGAGGTTGCTACCGCGTATCATGATGCAAACCAACTGTTTGGCGATATCGTTAAGGTAACCCCGTCGTCGAAAGTAGTGGGCGACATGGCGTTGTTAATGGTTTCGCAGGAACTGACTCAAGACGATGTCCTCAATCCAACACGCGATATTGCCTTTCCGGCGTCCGTGATTGAGATGATGCGCGGAGACCTAGGGCAACCGCTCGGTGGCTGGCCCGTCGACATTCAAAGAAGAGTGCTGGGATCAGAAGTCCCGATAACCGTTCGACCGGCCAGTTTGCTTGGTGAACAAGATCTAGATGCAGCTCGGGCTGAAGCCACCCAAGCTTGCGGACGCGCACTTAGCGAAAAAGACTTTGTAGCGTGGTTGATGTATCCTAAGGTCTTTGCCAGCTTTGCACGTGCTAGTGAGCGCTTCGGTCCAGTTTCTGTATTGCCAACTTTATCTTACTTCTACGGGATGAAGCCGGGAGAGGAAATTAGTGTTTCGATCGAGCAGGGCAAGGTGCTGGTGATTGCGCTGGTGGCCATTGGCGACGTCGATTCTGATGGATCCGTCAGGGTTTTCTTTGAACTCAATGGTCAACCACGCATCGTGACGATCACTGATCGCAAGGCTAACGTGGATAAGATTGCCAACCGGCGCGCTGAGGTTGACAATGAAAATCATGTCGGCGCACCGATGCCAGGCTTGGTCGCTTCGGTGGCGGTCTCGCAAGGGCAGACTGTGATTGCGGGCGATCTCATCATGACTCTGGAAGCAATGAAAATGGAAACTCCCATTCAAGCTCCATTCAATGCAATTGTGCGCGAACTTAAAGTTAAATTTGGTGATACTGTTGAGGCCAAAGATTTGCTCGCTGTCATTGAGCCAATTGTGACGGGTGATCTTCCATGAGACGTAAGCAATCTCAGGAGAACACAGGAAAAGAAGCAATATCAAAAAAAAAGGCGGCTACCACTCGGCGGGATAGCCCTTTATACCTGCCTCAGCTTAGATGGATTAACGGTCCCGGTGTTGGCGAGCTAACCGAGATGCAGGGTAAATGGAGGGGCCCAGATCATGGGGATGATCCCCCATGATTTGATGATCAAGCGGTTGCATGAACAACATCCTATCTCGTTGTCATTTGGGCGAATCAATTGAGCAATGATTATTAATTGACGTATGGGAATATACTCGACCCATCACAACCCTAGTTCGATGGCCTTCTCCGGCAACGGCAACTGCGGCCCAACATGCTTGCCTGGTTCCGCCCGGAACGAGGACTCCGACAGACCCTGCTTCGGAGCGCTGGGCAGAGCTTTGAGGTCCTTCTCCCCAACCACCTCCAACGCACTGGCCTTGTCCCCCGCATTACGCGCAATGGCACGGGTAAGCGCCGCCACATCATTGGTGAAGAGCTCAAACCCCTCCCGCACACGCGTCGCCATCACATGGAAAAGACGGGCATTGGAGAGATGATGCTCGGCTGAATGCATGGCGCCAATGGCGTGGTCCTGCGTCATGCCCTGCGCCTGATGCATGTTGATCGCATAGCCAAGGCCCAGACATTCGAGCATGCGATCCCCCGGCGCCAGCAGCAAGGTGGATTTGTCGGCGAGTTCCACTTCAACAC
>CAYOTF010000123.1:6829-8641 GCA_964406805.1 uncultured Zetaproteobacteria bacterium
CCCGCGCACCATCGGAATTGAAGATACCCCGCTCCTTGTCCGAGGCCGTCCAGCGAATGCGGTCCCCGGCCTGAAGCGACACACTTTCGCGGGTGGCCAGCTGGATCAGCTCACGCCGGTCCTGGGGATCGACCTTGCCCGGTCGGAATGTGACGATCTTTCCCTGCTCATGCCGCAGACGGACCTGATCACCTTTGCCGCGGGCGACCACGGCATAGGTCCCGCGTGCCAGACCCTGAATCCCATTGTGACGGGTCACGGTGAGGATCTGCCCGGCGCGATAGGTCGCAGGATAACGCAACTCCTCCCGCGTGGCATGGACCGCAGCGGTGACCTCAAGACTGACAGATGGACCGGTCAAACGACCTTCTGCGCGCAGGCCATCCTGAACCATGGTATTGAGGGCTGCCCGCGACAGACGCCCCGAGGTATAAATATCGGTCCGCTCGCGCTGCTCGGGGGACAGGGCCAGCCATGCCTGCGCGGCCTTTTCGAGGTAATCATCCCTGTGCTCGTGGAGCGCCTCCTGCTTGCGCAGGACTTCCATCGCTTTGCTTACTTCCCCGCGCCGCGTAAGATTGGCAACCTCTTTCATCGCCTCGTTGCGCTGACGCAGGCTGGTGGGCATATGGGCAATGCTGGGGGCATGGCTTTGCAGCAGCACGAAAGCCTTGCCGGCATCGATAGGCAAAAGCTGATGCCGGTCGCCCACCATCACCAGCTTCTCGACGGCAAAAGCATTGGCGATGGTGGTAAGATGGACCATCGCCTCATTGGCGACCAGCGAGGCTTCGTCGAGCAACAGGATCTTGCCCGCCAGTGAGGTTCGCGAGGCTTCAAACCCCGGCCCATCGCCGCGCAATGCGCTCGCCAGATGCGCGTTGATAAAGGACGACACAGTCTGCGCCTTGATCCCAGCATCGTCGCGGAGCTGATTCACCATCTTGTTGGCGAAGGCCAGCCCCAGGACTTCACGGCCCTCGCTTTCCGCCACGCGGGCGATGCGGTCGATCATCGTCGATTTGCCGGCCCCCGCCACGCCCTGCACCAGAACCACGCGATCAGGCGAGGAGAGGGTCAGCGTTGCCGCGCGCATCTGCTCATCGGTCAGCGGCGCCGGGTTCTGCAAAAGCGCGGGCTCGACCGAGGCCAGCTTTTGCGAGGCTTCCTGCGCATCGAACAGTACATGCCCCTGCTCACGCCCGACATCGATGGCAGCAAGCAACTGGCGCTCCTGCTGCAAATGCTCGGGCGTCGTCACCTGTGTCACGACATTATCAAGCCTTTCGCTCTTGCCGGGGATCAGCTGGCCCGCCTTGAGCAAATGCTGCACCCGGCTTTCGGCGCGGGCGATAGTGACATTGGCAAGGCCCAGATCGAGCGCGGTCTTGGTGACCTCGTGCAAGCCAAAGGCAGCCTCCCGCTGCCCCAGAATGCGGATGGCAGAGGCCACAGCCATTTCGGTGCGGATTTCACTCGGGCTGAGCGTCAGGCGCCGCAATCCGTTGGTGGTGAGCGGATCGGCCGGACGAAGCCAGAGACCGACCGTCGCATGGATCCGCTCGATGATCCCCTCAGCCACGGCAGGATCCCGCACAGGCTGGCTGAGCGAGACATCGGGCCCGGCCCGCGCTATGGCCTTCTCGACCATGGCCTTGGCATCAAAGCCCAGCGAAGCGGCGCGGTCCTGCCATGCCTGATAAAGCGCGTCCTTGTCCTCGACCTGGGTCTTGTTGTCGCGCGTGCCCAGCACGACGGCATCCTGCCCCTGAGGGGTGGCGATACCGAGCGCCGCGACCCGTTCGAGGATTT
>CAYOTF010000124.1:0-8637 GCA_964406805.1 uncultured Zetaproteobacteria bacterium
CGACCCATGAATGACGGCGCTTTGCCCCACTAGGATTGTGATATAAGCAGGGGGAAACAGGGTAGCGCGGATTCGAAGCTGCCGGGTATCCACAATGCGGCCAAGCTGTGTTCCCGGCGTGATATATTGGCCGACTTGCACACTGCGCGCTGTAAACACACCAGGCATGGGTGCGATGATGCGTATGCCCGAAGCCAGTGAAACCAGTCGTTGTTTGATTTTGGAGATACGGGTTTTGGCCTGAGCCAATACACTCTTTGCAGCATTCACCTGCTCATGGGTTGCCAGACGCTGTTGTTGTTTATGGCGAATCAAACGGAGATTTTTCTGTGCAATTTCCAATTCGTTGTCGGCCTGATGGCGCTGTTGTTTTAAATCTGTGATCTGGCTTTCGACCGCCGTACCTGCAAGTTCAAACAGCATATCACCGGCATCAACGTTAGCTTCATCTTCGACGTTCAGTGATACAATGCGGCCAGCGACACGGGATACGAGTTGGACAGCATGGCGGCTTTCCACCCGGCCAAACCATGTGATGGATTGCTCAAACAGGTGAATGCGAACGGTTTGTATGTGAACCGTTTGTGTGCGAATAAGTTGCGTGTGAATAGATTGCGTATGAGGCGCTTGTTGCGTTTGTTTTGAAACGACATCCGAGGTTGCTCCGGCAGCATAGGTTGCAATCGAACCCATGCCTCCAACCAGCATCAAGAGCATCAATATGAACGTAGAGCGTATCATATTGTTTTGAAATGCCGTTCATTCATAACCGCACCGGAGCGACGATCCAGTAGATATAACAGCACCGGCAATACAAGCAATACCAGTGGCAGCTGCGCCATCAGCCCAAATACAATTGCAATGGCCATGGGCTGCAACATGGCCGCACCTTCACCAAATGCGAGTGCGAGCGGCATCAGCGCCAGAATTGCGGCCAGACTGGTCATGGCGATGGGGCGAAAACGATTGCGCCCGGCCTGAATATAATCTTCTAATCGATGGATGTTCGGCTGGCTGATGCGACGAAATTCCGAGTAATAGAAAATGGCGGTTTCGGTGACGATACCGATAATCATGGTTAATCCCATCATGGATGTGATATTCAACTCGGTGCCGGTCAATCTCAAGCCCAGAAAAACCATGCCCATGGCCAGCAGCGGCATGCTCAAAATGGCCAGCGCCGCTCTAAATCGTTCGTACAGAAATAACAGCAATACAAATACCAGCGCAATGGCGGCAGCAAAGACCTGTATCAGGCCGCGAAAAGCTTTTTGTTGTTCCAGATAAAGTCCGCCGAGTTCAACGCGCGTATGGGCTGGAATGAGATCTGATGCCAGCAGTTTTTTTACATCCGCCATCACCGAGCCCATATCGCGTCCGGAGATTCGGCCTGTCACAGCCACCATACGTTTGAGGTTTTCGCGGGTGATTTGCGGCTGTCCGGTCAGCAGCCGAAGCGATGCAATGCGTTTAAGTGGCAACCAGTGACCATCGGGTGCCTGTAAAGATATCTTCTCCAGTTTAAGCACCGAGTCCCGACTCGCGGCAGGTGACCACAGGCGCACGCCCACCATCTTTTGTCCTTGTTGAACGCTGGTTGTGACCTGACCGGACAATATCGTGCTCACCTGGCGTGTGACAGTATCCGGATTGAGTCCTTCGAGTGCTGCTTTGGCGCGATCAACTTTGATCACCAGCGCATCGCCGGCAATGACAATGCCATCACGCACATCCACCACGCCTTGGATGCGGGCAACGGCTTTGGCAACTGTGGGCGCTAACTCCATCAACTGTTGCTGATCATCACCGTAGAGTTTGATTTCGATGGGTTGCGGCACGGCGGTCAAATCACCAATCAAATCCTCCATCAACAGAGCCAGATCAATATCAAGCGCCGGAACCTGTTGATGAATACGTTGCCGCACATCATCCATAATCGAATCAATACCCCGACGCGGGAATCCGGTCAGCCGAATAAAAAAATCACCTTCATTGGCTTCGGTGATAAAGCCGCCAAGCGAAGCACCGGTTCGCCGCGACCAGGTATCGACTTCTGGAATCTGTTTCAGAATACCCTCAACCTGGGCGACCAAACGGTCTGTTTCGCTAAGCGACATACCCGCCGGCGCTTTATAATCGAGTACGAAGCCGCCTTCATCCATACGCGGCATAAAGCCGCTGCCAACACCGCTATAACCCACGTAACCAGCTACGATCAATGCTACGATAACAGGTAACAACATGATGGGGCGATATAACAAGGCAGCCAGACTGCGGGCATAGATATGGAGCGTTTTTTTCTGCCACGGACCTTCATCTTCTGCCTCGGCATCCTGTTGGCGCAGCAGATGAGCGGCCAGCAGCGGTACAACCAGCCAGGCAATGATAAAGGAGACAATCAGGGAGCAGGCCATGGTGACGGAAAGCGCTTTGAAAAATGCGCCGGTAACGCCGCTTAAAAATGCCAGCGGCAGAAAGATAATCGTCGTCGCCATGGATGAGCCAGCCAGCGGGTGAATAAAGTCAGCGGCGGCGTGCATGACCGATTGTGAAAAACTGTCGCTGCTTTCAAGGGCATCAGTTTTAGAGTGATTGGTTTCAGAACCATCAGCCTCAGGAGAACCGGCCTCGGTGCGTTGCCGAATCTGGCGCATAATCTGTTCGATCATCACAATCACATCATCAATCACCAGCCCCACGGCTGCCGCCATGCCGCCGAGTGTCATAATATTAAAATTGAAATGAAACAGATCGAGCATCAGCACCGTCGTGGCAAACACAGCCGGCACAAGCACGATCATAATCAGGGTGATGCGCAGATTGCGCAGAAATGCGATCAACACCAATGCCGCCAACAGCACACCAATCAGAATGGCATCACGCACGCTTTTGGCCGATGCCAGAATCAGTTCGCTCTGATCATACCAGCTACGCACCTGCACATCGGCGGGTAAGCTATGCCGGATCTCGGCAAGACGTGTTTTGACATCATCGGCAATCTGCACCGTATTACCGCCCGGCTGCTGATAAACCATGAACAATACGGCACGCTTTCCATCAGCGGTTACTTTGATCCATTGTGGCTTTGTAGCGCGTGTTACAGTGGCGACATCTTCGAGTTCGACAATGCCGTTGATGCCGTTTTTCAGTACCGTTCGCCGAATGGCATCCAGACTGTCAAAGCGGGTGTCTGCAACGGTTAGAAACAGTTTATACCGGTCTTCAATTTTACCGATGGTGGTCAGAACATTGCCTGCAGCCAGTGCGGATGCCACCTGTTGCAGACTGACACCGAATGCACGCAAGTGATCGGCCTGAATTTCCACCCGGTATTCTTCCTGATTGCCGCCAAGTACGCCGATGCGAGCCACGCCGTCAATGCTCGAAAGCAACGGTGTCAGCTGATACAGAGCCAGATCGCGCAGTTTGACAGCAGAGATGCGATCCGAAGTCAGGCTGTAGGCCGCCACCGGGAACACCGTGGGATCCATGCGCCGCACCGTAAAATCAGTACCGGACGGCAGCTGTGTCTGAATTTGATTCAGTGCGGCACCGACCTGTAAAAAGGCCGATACCATATCCGTATGCCAATCAAAATTTACGGATATATCAACACTGCCACGGCTGGTGGTTGAGCGCAGATCAACCACGCCCGGCACCGAACGAACAGCCATTTCGGCCAACCGCGTCACCTGAATTTCCATCTGCTCGACAGGCCTGTCGCCGGAATTGAGCGTTACCACGACACGCGGAAAAGTCACCTGCGGAAACAGGCCGACCGGCATCTGAAATGCACGCACAGCGCCCATGGCGGCCAGAATCAGCAACAGGGTTAATAGCGAACGGCGATGGCTGAGTATCCAGCTGGAAAAATTCACAGTAATCGTTTCATATTCACAGTAATGGCTTCATTCCGTGGATTTCACGCGCACGGCATCGCCATCATGCAATTCGGCCACACCTTCAGTCACAATAACCTGCCCCTTGGCAATATCGCCCATGATCACAGCATCTTCACCTTGCTCCAGAATCACATCAACCGGCACGCTATAAGCGATCTCCTTATCGATGCGCATGAGCACAAGCCTGCCGTCCTGTTGCACCAGTGCGCTACGTGGAATCACCAGCGCATGCGTCAAATTTCTACTGGCCAGTTCAGCCGACACAGTCATGCCGGGCAGGAATGGTTTGGCCTGCTCGCCAACGAGCCGCACCAGCACATCCACCAGCCGCGTTTGCAGATTGACCGCGTGCAGCACACGATCCACTGATGCATGAACAATTGTGGTCGGGGCAGAAGCGGTGTGCAGCAACACCGTATTGCCAGCCTTGATCTGGCGAATATCTTCAGGCTCCACGCCTAAAATTACGTTTAAACGATCCGGATGCCCGAGCCGCATTAATGTGGTTCCCGCCGTCATGCGCTGCCCTGTCTGCACGGAAATCGATGCCACCACGGCATCAAAGGCGGCGCGAATCACATGAATGGATTTGCCAAATCCTTTCTGGCGCAACTGACGCAGTTGGCTGCGGGCATCGGTCAATCGTTTCCGCGCCGCTGCCAGTTGAAAGCGGGTCGCCAGTTGGCCTGCCAACATTTTTTTCGTACGCGCCAGTTCGGACTCGGCAAAGCTAACCGCCGCCAGCGCCTGCTGATAAGCCGATGCGACGGCAGGATCAACCGCGATTTCAGCCAACACCTGCCCTTTTTTTACCAGCTCGCCAGCCAGCAAGGGCAGGCGAATCACCTGCCCGCTATAAGCCAGGTTGATATTTTGCACCGCCGCATCATCAAAACCGACACGGCCATACACGTGTAGCCATTCATGCACATCTTTCTGCATCACCGTACTGACGCTCATGGTCGGCATGATCGGCGTGCTCGATATATCTTCAGCCGCAGCAGTATTTGCCACGATCAAGCCGAATAGTATGGGCAACAAAGCCGACCATCTGCGAACGCTATTCATGGCTGATATCCTGTGCTTTTCATGTTCAGGGGTAGGGTTCCCAACACGGTATCGAGTGCAACGGCCTGTTCAAGTATGGTCTGCTCCAGCATCAACACTTTCATGTGCTGGGAAAAATGGCTGTTTTGCAGGGTTGTGAAGATCAGCATATCCACATTGCCGCCTGCCAGCGCCCGGCGCATGCGCTGCATCAACACATCCAAATCCGGCAGTCTGTTTTTCAATGCCGCCAACTCGTCAAATGCCAGCTGTTGATCACTGGCCAGCCTGCTTGCCTCTGTCTCCGCAGCCGTCAAACGATGATGATATTCCGAGCGCAAACGAGCGCGAGTGGCACGCGCAATAGCGATATTGCCACGATTGGCGTTGAGTAGCGGCAGATTCAGATTGATGAATGGCCCCAGCGTCCAGATACCGCCTGTGTCCCTGATCCGATTCGCACCAATGCTGAAGCTGGGAAACTGGGTGAGTATTTGTTGGCGCACGCGTGCTTCCTGCGCCTGATAAGCGGTTTTCAGAGCCAGTAAGTCCGGTCGTTTATGATCGAGATTGTTCAATGCCTGCTGCAACGGCTTCTGCTCAATCGGAGCGATGATCAGTGCTGACAAACCTTGTGCCGGGGGTGCTATCGGAATGTTTGCTTGCGCAGACAAACCCAGCAGCAGCGCCAGGCTGTGCATGGTGTTATTACGCTGTCGCCTGGCCTCGAACCAGGCGGCCTGGGCATCCATCATCGAGGTGCGCGATAAACCTTCCATATCCAGTGTGGCATTGCCTTGATCGAGTGCATTTTTCTGCACTTGCCAGTTGCTTTGCGTTTGCAAGAACTGGGCATGGGTGAGTTTAATCTGTTGCGCCTGCATCAGGGCGCGACGATAGAGCATGCGCGCCTGCTGAATGATCTGCCATTCCTGCCATAATACTTTCAGATAAGTTGTACGCGCCTGTTTGCTTGCCGCACTTTGCCGGGCACCGCGCGTGATCAACGATTGCAGATCGAAACCCAGACCGAAGCCGTAGCCGGTGACCAGTGTCGGATCGCTACCGGCTGGAATATCGGCAGACAGGCTCAATTGCGGATCGGGCAACAAGCCAGCCTGAATCAGTTGCGCTTGAGCCTGTTGCAACTGCGTCTGTACAGCTTGCAAACGCGGGCTGTTAAGCACGGCCAGTTGCACGATCTCGTTTTCATCCAGTCCATCATCGAGATGCATATGACGTTGCCGCCACACAAGCGGCAGTTCTGTATGTTTGGAAGCATCCATTTTTAGCAGATTGATAGTATCGCCCGGCCTGACCGGTGATTCCAGAGGCAGCGGCTGATAACTGGCACAGCCGGTGAGTAATACAATCGGCCAGAGGCAGCGCAGTAAGCATCCTTTCATATAATCATCTCTCTATAAACTCTCTACCAAAAACCATAGAACTAATCAATGTGGAAAAATGATTCGATGTCATCAACCAGATCAAGCTCTTTCTTTGACAATGTAACAAGCTTGTCGGCGTTAGACTGCTTCAGTATGGCTTGAATGGTTGGATCAATCCTTTTCACAAGCGACCTGCCTCCCTGCTCATTGAGAAGATATTTGATACTTTCCCATGTTACATTGAGCTCTGCCTTTCTCATTTTGATCAACGCTTCGTGATACCCTGATTCTGTTGGAAACTTATTCAGCAAAAGCAATTCACGACCAAGATAATCCATCCAAGCAATATCCTTTTGATAGGCATGGTCAAATTCAGTGGCTATAATCAACTGACCAGAGAATTGATTGATTGCATTGGCCAATGCAGGGAAATCATCTGCCTCACTCATTTCGAGTGAAATCAGATCGAACCATGAGTTGAGCATCGCAATTTGTCTATCTTGGGTATTACTATTGCGTGGCAAACTATTGAGCTTTTCCATGGAGATGCCGAGCTTATGATATAAGGATTTCAGTTGATGCATGTTTTGCTCATCAATCGCATCCAACATGTCTTCAGCCGGTGATTCCATGCTCGTTAAGACAGGCATGATTTGAGTATCAGCCATGGGCTTGGCGTATGCTGACATCATTGTGATGCCTGTAAAAAATATTAAAATTATTGCAGCTTTTTTACCTGTTTTCATCATTATCACCCCTTGTTTTATTTATGTTGTAAAAGTTCTTTTTTCAACACATCCTCAACTGGATGCTTACCCAACCAAATGGCAAGCAAAGCTTGCTGAAATTCAAAGCCGTGGATCATGCCTTGCACATGATTATTGTAACGAATGCGCGTATCGCCATTGGATAAAAAGTCAAAAATGAACACATCTCCCTTTTGCACATCGCCAAACAAATCACTAAATCGTTTCAATCGTTCGTCGAGTTGAATCATCATGGAATCTGTCTGGTTGCGCTCAAAGCCTTTTCGCCAGCCTTTGGCTAACATATCGTGACCTGCACCTCCGTGTAAAAACTCCAGGCGCAATTGTGCGGGTCGAGAGTCTTGAATAATCAAATTGGCATCACCAGTTGGCTGTGCGAGATAAAGTGATAGCAAGTAGATATCCATTATAAAAATTGAACGGAAACCGCTACCATTTAATATGAGAGTTTGGCCTTCAAGCACTGATTTACTTGGGATGCTAATGCCTCCCACCTGAATATTTGCCATGGCAGATAACGGCATACATAACGAACAAAAAATCATTCCAAGTATCCGAAACTCTGGAGTTCGATGTGCAAAAGTGTTATTTATATTGTTCAATTTCACCCACAAACATACAGCCAAGAAGCAGCGGAATATAACTGTATTGTAAAGACATCTAAACCTCCTGAAGCAATAAAGTGAAGACACACTATCATTAACACATTGCTGGAAGTTGGCCGCAACATGGTCATTTGATCATGTTTTATGCCAACGGTGTTTTTTCCAATGGTAAGCGAATGGTAAATGTGCTGCCGACACCGAGATTGCTATCGACCTGAATATTGCCGCCATGGGCACGCACAATACTCCTTGCGTAACTAAGCCCCAAACCGTTTCCTGGTTTGTTTCTGCTTCGATCAGAGCGGTAAAAACGCTTGAAAATATGTCCCATATCCGTAGCACGTACTTGTTCGACACTGTGAAATACAGTTCGCAATTGTAGCCATCCCGAGAGTACGCCGAGCACCACCATGATAAGCAGGGATAATGCAAACACAGTGATCATTTGATCCATTTGCAGATCATAGTCGGCCAGCGAGAGCCCAATTTCAATCCATCCAAATCCAGCAACAAACATTGTCAGGAGCCTGACTGGCCCACCACTCATATCTGTATCAATATCAGACCATTGCAAGCCGCGTGTGGACAAATCCACTTCGGGGACAGGAAATGCCCACGTTTGGGATAACTGTTCGACTTGAACCTGTCCTTGTTGATCCACAAAGCGGGCAAAAAATACATCATTGCCATGGGAAGCCGTTTCACTGTCTATTTCCATCTGCAAGGCCGCAATGCCACCAAGTTTTAGCCGTTCTGCAAACTCCTGTACGGTGTCTTGCAAATCGAGATCAACCTCATGTAGTAACTGATGGCTGACCATATAGTAAGCGATTACAAATACGACCAGTGCCAACACGCCGAACAGGCCTGCATTGCGTATTCCGGTGAACGCGACACCTGATTCCGGAGGAAGGCGACACCCTGACGG
>CAYOTF010000125.1:0-8619 GCA_964406805.1 uncultured Zetaproteobacteria bacterium
GGGCTTGGTATATCGATTGCTTCTTTTTTTATTCAGGCGGAAGAAGACAAAGATATTGAAATCTTTGATCTGCACGACCGTCCTTCTGTGCCGTTAAGTCAGGGGGGGCATTTTATTCCGTTGACTGCCTTGCATCAGCCCATTGGTTTTGAACCGATGTTGGTGCAACTCGATGCGGGTGGCAGTTTTGAAGAAGAACAATACGGTATTCAAAGTCCACATGCGTTCGTCTGGGTGCGTAGCGGGCGAGTGTTGTTGGAATATGATGATCGTGAATATCACCTCTCGGCCATGCAGTCCTTGTATTATGATGCACGCAAGCAGCACAATTGGCGTAATATTTATGATCAGCCGTGTGAGTTGTTGATGGTGCGATCACGATGAGTTGTACGCTATCACTGTGTTTGGCTCTTTTAGCCTGCGCATCGGTGTTGCTGGCCGCTGTGCTTGCACCTTGTCTGCAACAGAAAAACAACATTCAGCGCAGCATATTAAGCTTGTTGCTGGGCATGAGCGGCGTGTTTGCTTGCGCTGCGGGTTGGACTGGTTTGATCTCCGGTGGCGACAGTATTGTACTGCCTGTGGGATTGCCCTGGTTACCGATGCATCTGCGCCTCGATGCCTTGGGATCGTTTTTTATGCTGGTGATTGGTTCGCTGGTGTTGCCCGTTGCCGTGTATTCACAAGGTTATTTGCGCCATGAAAAGCGGCTAACGCCGTTGGCTGTGTTCTTGCCCTTGTTTGTGCTTGGCATGATGGGTGTGGTGTTATCCGATGATGCGTTTGCCTTTATGTTGTTTTGGGAGCTGATGAGTGTGTCGTCCTACTTCTTAGTGAGCCATGACCATCATCATGCGGAAAATCGAAAAGCAGGCTTTATTTATCTACTCATGGCACATATGGCCGGTCTGTTGATTATGGGCAGCTTTGCTGTGCTCTATACGGCATCGGGTTCGTTTGAGTTTTCAGCGATGCGTGAGACTGAACTTGCACCGTTATGGGCATCGGTGGCCTTCTTATTGGCAGGTTTTGGTTTTGGCACTAAAGCCGGAGTCGTGCCCATGCATGGCTGGTTGCCCGATGCGCATCCGGTTGCGCCATCGAATGTGTCGGCATTGATGAGTGGTATTATGCTTAAAGTCGCTATCTTTGGTTTTATTCGCATCACTTGGGATTTGATGGGCTCCGGTGATTTTCAATGGTGGTGGGGTGCTCTGGTGTTGGCGGCAGGTTCCAGCTCTGCGCTGTCCGGTGTGTTGATGGCCTTGCAGCAGCATGATTTAAAGCGGCTTCTGGCATACCACTCGATTGAAAATATTGGCATTATTTTAATCGGTTTGGGATTGGCTATGCTGTTGGCGCAAGCCGGTCACCCCATGCTGGCAGCTTTGGGCTTGATCGCGGCCTTGTACCACTGCATCAACCATGCCCTGTTCAAAGGTTTGCTGTTTATGGGGGCAGGGGCGGTGTTGCATAGCACTGGCTCGCGCAATATGGAGGCGATGGGTGGCTTGATTCACCGCATGCCGTGGACTGCTGCGTTATTTTTGGTGGCCTGTGTTTCGATTTCAGCTTTACCACCGTTCAATGGTTTTGTATCGGAATGGTTAATCTTTCAAACCGCACTGATGGCACCGCAATTGGATGGCACTTTACTCACCGCCATCGTACCTTTTTCTGCCGCCATGCTGGCCTTAGCTGGTGCATTGGCTGCGACCTGTTTTGTGAAAGTGTTTGGCGTGGTGTTTTTAGGTCATGCGCGCAGTGAGATTGCCGCCAATGCCAAGGAGGTAGATGGCTGGATGAAGCTCGGTATGCTGATCCCGGCCGTGCTTTGTTTGTTATTGGGTGTGTTGCCGGCCTTGTTTATCCCCATTCTGGATCATGTGCCGCAAGCATTGTTGCACACATCCTTGTTTGCATCAGGGGGAGGGGCAGGGGAGGCATCCGGGATTGATCAAAGCTGGTTGTGGCTCACACCAATGGATGCGGAACACGCATCGTATTCCGCACCGATTGTCTTGATGGGTATGTTGATTTTGGGTGGTGGGGCATTTTGGTGGTTGCATCCGAAGGGGCCGACACTGCGGCGCAGCAGGATGTGGAGCTGTGGCAATCCGCATACCCATGCACGCATGCAGTACAATGCGGCCAGTTTTTCGCAGCCATTGCGCCGGATTTTTAGCGATATTTATCAGCCTGAGGAACATGAACATGCTGAACGAACGCAACATAAATTGATCACCACGCGGGTGCGTTATGTCGTGCATGTGAGTGATATGGCGGTTAAACATCTGTATCAACCCATTGGGCAATTTATATTGTGGATGGCCAAGGTGATCCGGCATGAGCATCAGCGCGATATTCATGCCTATCTGGCCTATACCTTTGCGACAGTGCTGTTTCTGCTGGCCGTGTTCACATGACGTATATTCATGAGCATAACCCCATGAACGTAACCGCATGAGTTCTATTTTCTTTCAAATCCTACAAGCCGTATTGATGGTCGTGATGGCTCCGTTGGCAGCAGGCTTTATTGCCATGCTCAAAGCACGCTTGCAAAACAGGCGTGGCGCAGGGGTGTTGCAGCCCTGGCGTGATATTCGTAAATTGTTTAGCAAAGAAGTGGTGCTGGCGGATCATGCATCATGGGTGTTTCGTTTTGCGCCTTATCTGGTGTTCACCGCAACCGTGATGGCAGCCAGTGTCGTACCTGCGTTGTTGCTGGATACGCCGTTATCTTTGACTGCGGATGTGATTGCTTTGGTGGCCTTGTTGGCTCTGGCTCGTTTTTTCCTGGCTCTGGCCGGTATGGATATTGGTACTGCCTTTGGTGGCATGGGTGCAAGCCGTGAGATGACCTTTTCTGCATTGGCCGAGCCCGCCATGTTGATGAGTGTGTTCGTGTTGTCGCTTGGCGCACACAGCACCAATCTCACCACCATGATTCATCATGTGTTAAGCACACCCTTATTGATTCAGCCGTCCATTGCCTTTGCGCTGGTGGCGATGGTGATGATTGCAGTGGCTGAAACCGGACGTATCCCGATTGATAACCCCAACACGCATCTGGAACTCACCATGATCCACGAAGCCATGTTACTGGAATATTCGGGCAGGCATTTGGCGCTGATGGAATGGGCAGCCATGGTGAAAATATTATTGTTTGCCACCCTGATCATTGATTTGTTTGTACCCTGGGGCTTGAGTCCAGAGGCTGATGCGTTGGGGATATGCTTGGCTTTCGGGCTGTGGCTGCTGAAATTATCGTTTCTGTTTGTTGCCTTGGCCGTGTTGGAGACTGGCCTTGCCAAGTTGCGCTTGTTTGAAGTGCCGCAATACCTGGGCACGGCCTTTGTGTTGTCCTTCCTGGGCTTGATGATTCATTACATGCTGGAGGTGCAGTGATGAGTGCGCTGTTGAGCCAACAACTGATTGATGGTCTAGCGGCTCTGACCTTGTTGATTTCCTTTGCCCTGTTGGCGCAACATCGCATGCTTTCTGTGTTGCACTGGTTTGCTGCCCAGGGTGTGTTGCTGGCGGTAACGGCTGCTTTGGTGGCCTACACCTCCGGCGAGCATGAGCTTTATATCTCTGCGATTATGACCTTGTTGTTAAAGGGCCTGTTATTGCCCTGGATGTTGTGGCGAGTGATTCGTTCCCTGCATGTGCATCGTGAGGTTGAGCCGCTGATGAATAATGGTATCACCATGATGATTGCCGTGATGGTGACGCTGTTTGCGTTTCATATTATTCAACCGATTGCTGTGACATCAGAGTTGATGACACGCAATTCCATGGCCATTGCGACGGCTTGTGTGCTGCTGAGTATGTTGATGATGATCACGCGCAAAAAAGCCATTACGCAGGTGATTGGCTTTTTGGCGGTGGAAAACTCATTGTTTTTTGCCGCGATTGGAGCCACCAATGGTATGCCGTTGGTGGTTGAGATCGGTATTGCGTTTGATGTGCTGATTGCGGCATTGATTTTCGGTTTATTCTTTTTCCAGATTCGACATACCTTCGATTCGATGGAAGTCGATACCATGAATGCATCCTTGATTCATAAGGATGATGAAGAATGAACTTCTTTATTGCCACATTATTAACCCCCTTAATCGGTGGTGTCATGCTTGGCCTGATTCGCAATCCAAAACTTGCAGCCAAGTTGAATATTCTGATATCGCTTACAACGTTTTCATTCAGTATCCTGCTGGCACTGCAGGTTCTGGGGCAGGAATCTTTGCAGACACTGGGTGGCTGGTTTTATCTGGATGCCTACAATGTGTTTCTTGTTGCACTCACCGCCTTTGTGGGCATGACCACGACCATTTTTTCCAAGCCGTACATGCAACATGAACTGGAGATTGGCCGGCTCACTGAAAAGCGCATGCGTTTGTATCATAGCATGTACCAGTTGTTTCAATTCGGTATGCTGTTGGGCTTTACCACCAATAATATTGGTGTGCTGTGGGTTTCCTTGGAACTGGCCACATTGGCAACCGTGTTGTTGGTCTCGCTGTATCGAACGCCTGCATCGATTGCCGCTGCCTGGAAATATTTTATCCTCTGTGGCATGGGCATTGCTTTGGCCTTGTTCGGTACGATCTTGGTCTTTTTCACCTCATCGGTTGTACTTGGGCATGGCAATGAGGCGCTGACATGGTCCTCTTTATATGCCCATGCTGCTGAGCTAGATCCGGCGGTGATGGGCATTGCTTTTTGTTTCTTGATGGTCGGTTATGGCACCAAGGTGGGGCTGGTGCCGATGCATGCATGGTTGCCCGATGCGCATGGTGAAGGCCCAACACCTGTTTCGGCGGTGCTTTCAGGTCTGTTGCTGAATCTGGCTCTGTATGCGCTGGTGCGGTTTAAAATGCTGGTCGATGGCTCGACCCATACCGAGATGGCTGGCCATATGATGATGGGCTTTGGCATGCTTTCCTTGCTGGTTGCGGCGATGTCGTTGCACAAACAACGTGATATTAAACGCATGTTTTCCTTTTCATCGATTGAACACATGGGCTTGATGACCTTTGCCTTTGGCATCGGTACACCGCTGGCGGCGTTTGCCGCGCTATTGCACATGACGGTTCACTCCTTGGTGAAATCAGGCATCTTTTTTACCGTTGGCCATGCCGCACAAGTTATGGGTACACAAAAAATGGCAGAGATACGTGGTTTGATTTATCACCATCCGGGCATCGGTTGGGGGCTGTTGATTGGCACAGCGGCAATTGCTGGCTTCCCTCCCTTTGCTGTGTTTATGAGTGAGTTTCTGCTCTTTACGGCCACACTGGAGAGTTACCCCTGGCTTACTGCGCCTTTGCTGCTGGGGCTATTGATTGCCATGGCTGGACTGTTTCGTTTTGTACAGCCGATGGTGTATGGTGAAACAGCTGCTCACGCTAAGGATGTGCATGTCAATATGGTTCCGGTGTATATTCATTTTGCCCTGGCGCTGGTGTTGGGTCTGGCTATTCCTGATTTTCTAGCGCATTGGTATCATCAAGCTGCGGCTCTGATTGTGGGGGCGCGTGTATGACGATGACACGAGCAACACGAAACACATGGTTTGCTGAACATTTATCCGATCAAGGGGTGTATGTGCAATACCTGGATGACCACCATCCCGTCCACATGCCGTGTTTGGAGATTCGACGGCTGGATTGGGCGCATGCAGCCAAAGAAGCCAAACGATTGGAGATGCGTTTTGTGGCGGTTTGGGCGGCAGATCGGGCTGCTGATGCGAACAAGATGTCGGGCAAAGAGAACTCTAAACGGGTGCTTTGCACGTATATGGCATTTGCTCATCCGGAGCATCGCCATGTTATTCTACGCACCGAGTTGTCGGCAGAAAAACCTGAAATCCCTTCGATCAGCAGCCATTATATCGCGGCTTTTCGCATGGAGCGCAGCATGCAGGATATGTTTGGCCTGTCTGTGAGCAATGCGCTGGATAATCGTTTGTGGATCAAGCACGAACATTGGCCGGCAGATGCTCATGCTTTGTTGCATGATTTTGACGGGGATACGCCACTACAACCTGACCCTGAACGTGCTGATGTCGATTATGATTATGTCGCCTGTGATAGTGAATGTGTGTATGAGATTCCAGTAGGGCCTGTGCATGCCGGTATTATTGAGCCGGGGCATTTTCGCTTTTTGGCTGTTGGTGAGCAGGTTTTGAATATGGAAGAGCGGCTCGGTTATGTGCATAAGGGAATCGAACGCAGCATGCAGGGGCGTACAGCGCCAGATGGCATTGTATTAGCAGGCCGTGTCTCGGGTGATGCGACAGTTGCTCATGCCTGGGCTTTTGCACAGGCATGTGAATATGCTGCCAATCTCGATATCCCATCGCGGGCCAGTTATGTGCGCGGTATCTTGTGTGAACGTGAACGTATCGCCAATCATATCGGTGATATTGGGGCGGTGTGCAATGATGCGGCCTTTGCTTTTATGCATGGGCAATGCCTGCGTTTGCGTGAAGACATGGCGCGTTTAAATCAACAGGCTTTTGGCCACAGATTATTGATGGATAGTGTCATTGTTGGCGGTGTGGCTGCCGATTTAAGCAGCGATATGCGTCAAAGACTTATCCAGCAGACACTAGGTATTGCGGCAGAAGTCGAACATTTGCGTGCGATTTATGCTGATGCTCCATCCATTCAACAGCGGGTGATCGGAGCTGGTATCGTGAGTGTCGAAGATGCCAAGGATTTGGGTTTATTGGGTTTTGTCGGACGTGCATCGGGTCATTATGCCGATGAGCGCATTGAGGAAGCCTATCCCCCTTATGATGATCTCATTGTCCCTGTGCCGAAAGGTAAACTCGGTGGTGTTTCCACCCGTGTATGGGTGCGTTTTGAAGAGATTGCCAATGCATCGCGGATGGTCATTCAGATGTTAGAAACATTGCCTGATGGTGAAATCAATACGAGCTGGCAAGCACCGGAAGCAGGTGTTTCAGGCTTTGCCGCGATAGAATCATGGCGTGGTGAAATAGCAGCCTGGGTACGTTTTGGTGAGGAGGGTACGATTGATCGTTACTTTGTGCGCGACCCCTCGGTGATCAATTGGCTGGGTCTGGAACTGGCGGCACGTACGGTACCTGTGCCTGATTTCCCCTTGGTGAATAAATCATTCAATTGCTCATATTCCGGCAATGACCTTTGATGTGAGAGGCTGATATGCTAAGAATTTTACATCAGATATTTAAAGTGGGTACGATCACCGAGCCGCTGGCAGGTAGTGATCAGTTTGAGGTTGTTGGCGGTGAATTAAAGGCTGCGGTTAAACAACGTTTTCAAGGCTCGCTGGCCATTCGGCTGGTGGATGCGGGCTCATGCAACGGTTGCGAACTCGAAATTCATGCGGCCAACAATGCCTATTATGATATTGAGCGCTTTGGCGTACATTTTACGGCCAGCCCTCGTTTTGCCGATATGCTGCTGGTGACGGGACCGGTCAGTATTAACATGAAAACGGCCTTGGAAATGACCTATGATGCCATGCCTGCTCCTAAACTGGTGGTGGCGATGGGTGATTGTGCGGTTAACTGTGGTGTGTTTGGCAAGGATAATTATGCGATTGCAGGAGCCGTTGCAGATATTATCCCTGTAGATGCGGTGATCCATGGTTGCCCACCCACGCCGACTGATCTTATTCAGGGCATCTTGGCGACATTAAAAACGTAACTGAGAAGCAACTATTCAGCAGGCCAGTAGTTACTTCGTTAAAGCCTCGGAAGTGCGACTTCAGTCGCGCAACCATCACTACCAGTTATAGTAATGGCAGAATCACCCGATATGGAGATAGGGAAGTGCTGCTTGACAATAAAGATAGGCCTATAGATTTCATGGGAAAAATGGCTACAGGATTTGAGTCGCTCCAGATCATGAATCTTAAACAGGCTGACGGGATGCTTGCAACCCCCTGTAAAATGCGCGAAGCGAGTCCTTGAACCCTCTTCTTGGCAGATTGCCTAGTGGACTACGCTAAGGCGCTGATATTGTGCCACTACACCGACTATCAAAAAGACATCATTGCATAGTGCATCAATATAGATACACCCCATCCATGAACCAACCATTATTGCGAGTCGTTTTCTATACACAGGGCGAGCATAGAAAACGCTCAAGCAGGCATTAGACATTGCCCGCAAACGAATGAAGGAAGTGCGCTAATGAAACCGATGGATGAACTTGAAACGATGTTTGCCGAAACAGGAGAGCTGGACGATGTGCGAGCCTTAGCGGCCAAGAAGATACTAACGGCGGATATTCGTCACATGATGAATGAAAACAATATCAGCAAGGCACAGCTTGCCAGAGAGATGCACACAGCACGACCTGTTGTCGATCGCCTGCTTGATCCGCAAAACACAGGTGTAACGCTAAAAACCATTGCCAAGGCGGCAGCCGTTCTTGGTGGCCAGATTCGGGTGCAGGTTTAGCTGAAACAACCACCGCAAACTCAAAGTTCCAAACAAATGCGCGAAGCGAGTCCCTTCCTTTACAGGATAAGATCGCGGCTACGCGCTATCTATCCTTTTTCGTTAGGCAATTTTATGAACCTGTTGGTAATCTTGAATTGAATTTAGTTCCCCTTCTTCTG
>CAYOTF010000126.1:0-8557 GCA_964406805.1 uncultured Zetaproteobacteria bacterium
GGCATGGTTGAACGTGTGACCGGTGTCGGGCGCAGCCGTGCGAATCTGGAGCTGGCACACGAGCTGGCTATCGTGGATGACTGGACACATGATATTGCGGCAGCGGTGAGTGATGCGGATATGGTGGTTCTGGCTGTGCCGATGACGGCTTATGAGTCAGTGTTTGCAGCCATGGCGGCTAGCTTGCCTGCCACGGCGATTGTCAGTGATGCTGGCAGCACCAAGCAGTCTGCTTTGCTGGCAGCACGCAAATACTTGCCGGATGCGACGCGCTTTGTGGCAGCGCATCCGATTGCAGGCACCGAGCGATCCGGTGCGGGGGCTGCATTTGCCGAATTATTTGAGCAGCACTTGTGCATTTTAACACCGGATGAAGATACCGATGCACAGGCTTTGCAAGCGGTACAGGCGATGTGGACGTGTGCGGGTAGTCGGGTGGTGAGCATGAATCCGGCCGAGCACGATGAGTTTTTGGCTGCGGTCAGTCATTTGCCGCATTTGACTGCTTTTGCGCTGGTCAATGCGGTGCGCAAGCAGGGCAATGCAGAGCATGATCCGTTTGAATTTGCGGCCGGTGGCTTTCGTGATTTTACCCGCATTGCATCATCTTCACCGCAGATGTGGCGCGATATTGCGCTGTGCAATCGTGCGGCGGTGGTCAAACAACTGGATGCTTTGCAGGATGAGTTGAATGGTTTAAAACAGGCTTTGCTGAATGATGATGCAGAAGTCTTGTTGGAAAATTTTACGTCGGCCAAGCAAGCACGTGATGCCTGGCTGGCAAGGTATGAAAAATCTTTAGTGTGAGAGTGATGGCATGAATGTCGGTGGAGTATTGATTGCGGGGCCTGCGAAAGGGCCGCTGAAAGGGGATATTGTGGTGCCCGGTGATAAATCGATGTCGCACCGCTCGGTGATGCTGGCATCGCTGGCCGATGGTGTGACAGAAATTCACGGTTTCTTGCCCGGTGAGGATAATATTTCAACGGCGCAGATGTTTATCGACATGGGCGTTCGCATTGAATGGCTCAACGATGAAAAAACATCGCTGCGTATTCATGGTGTGGGTCTGCATGGTTTAAGAGCGGCAGATAAGCTGCTCGATGCCGGCAATGCAGGCACCTGTGTACGTTTGATGACAGGCGTATTGGCCGGTCAGGATTTTGCTTCGACGATTTCCGGTGATGCATCGCTGTGCAAACGGCCGATGCGCCGTGTGGTTGATCCGGTGCGCAAGATGGGTGCGCGTGTTGATGGCGGCGATGGTGGTGATTTATTGCCGCTGACGATTAGCGGTGGAAAGCTCAAGGCTATTCACCATGTTTCTGAAGTCGCCAGTGCTCAGGTGAAGTCGTGTGTGTTGCTGGCGGGTCTGTATGCCGAGGGTGTGACCCGGGTGAATGAGCCCAAGCCGACCCGCGATCATACCGAACGCATGTTGCCCTTGTTCGGGCAGCCGGTGGATGTGGCCGACGATGGTACGATTTCACTCACGCCAAGGAATAAGCTCACGGCTCCTGATCAGGCGGTGGATATTCCGGCCGATCCATCATCGGCATGTTTTTTTGCGGTAGCGGCGAGTCTGGTGCAGGGCTCCGATGTGACCTTGAAAAGCATTGGCATCAATCCACGCCGTGACGGTTGGCGGCGGGTGATGAAGGCGATGGGGGCGAATCTGAATCTGTTGAATGAGTCGCTGGTTGGCAAAGAACCGGTAGCTGATGTGCGCATTGTTGCTGGTGGACTGCATGGCATGGTGGTTGATCCTAACGACGTGCCGGATGCGATTGATGAGTTTCCGGTGTTGTTTGCTGCCGCATCGTTGGCCGATGGTGAATTTGTATTGGCCGATGCCGCAGAGTTGCGGGTCAAAGAGTCGGATCGAATCGCGGTGATGGCGCAGGCTTTGTTAGCTGCTGGCGCAAGTATTGAAGAGAAAGCCGATGGCGCAGTTATTCAAGGTTTGCCGGCACTGGCAGGAGAGGCGGATGTGGATGCGCATGGTGATCACCGCATTGCCATGGCCATGGCTGTGGCAGCGCAGCGTGCAGAAGGCGAGATTCGTATTCACAATGCCGCAGCAATCGCGACCAGTTTTCCGAATTTCGTAGCATTGGCACAGCGTATCGGCATGAATGTGCGCTGGGCGGAGGATGATTGAACATGGCTGAGTGGCGTGCTATCGAGGGTTTAACCATTGCCATTGATGGGCCGTCGGGCTCAGGTAAGGGCACAGTAGCAAAACTATTGGCTGATGAAATCGGTTTACCCGTACTCGATACCGGCTTGTTGTATCGCTTGACCGGTTCGGTGGCGTTGCAGCGCGGGGTGTCGCTGGATGAAGAGCCGGCAGTGGCCACGTTGGTGGATGGTTTACTGGATGGCATTGTCTGGACTGTTGATGGCATTTTTCTCGATGGTGAAAATGTAACCGCACAGCTGCGTTCGGAGTCGGTGGGAGGCGCAGCATCGTGTGTGGCTGCGATGTTATCGGTGCGCGAGAAACTGTTGGTTTTGCAACATAAGCTGGCTGAACAAGGCTGTGTGATGGATGGTCGCGATATTGGTACGGTGGTCTTGCCCGATGCGCCGGCCAAGTTCTTTTTAACCGCATCGTTGCGTGAGCGAGCACGTCGCCGTTGGGCGCAGTTGAAAAATAATGAAGAAAATAGTCTGGAAAGCGTGTTGGCGGAGTTGAAAGTGCGTGACCAACGCGATGCTGAACGTCAGCATGCACCGCTGAAACAGGCAGCTGATGCTATTTCCATTGATTCGACCACCATGCGTGCCGATGATGTGGTGGATCGCATGTTGGGTGTGCTGGAGCGTAGAAAGCTGATCGTTGCATTGGTCTAAGCGTTCAAACTACTGGAACATAAGAATAATACACAATACTGAGAATACACTGAATAACAATTCTTTGATGAATTGACTAACCGGGACGGTACAGACATGAGCGAAACCAACAGCGTGGAAACTACACAACAAGATCAGGCAGCAGCAGTTGCAATTCTAGCGGCCAAAGCATCAAGCGAGGCATCAATAGAAGCAGATGTTGCCGTAGAAACAGTAGAGCTAGTTGAAAAAGCTGAAGCAGTCGAGACTGTCGAAACAGCTGCAGTTGCAACGCAGGCGGCTGAAGTCGCTGAGAGTGTAGAAAAACCTGCAGTTTCTGAATCTGTGGATGTGGCTGAAGCAACGGATGCAAGCAATGAAATAGCTGCGGCTGAAGAAACTCCAGCAGCAGCGGCAGCTGAGCCGGAAGAAGAATCATTTAAACTCATGTTTGAAGCTTCACTCAAAGAGCAGCCAATCGTGAAACGTGGCGAAATGATCCGTGGCATGGTGGTGAATGTTACCGCAGATACGGTAACGATTGATGTGGCAGCCAAGGATGAAGGCTCGATTCCTGTGGCGGAATTTGTGCAGGCTGGTATGGATTTACCGGCAGTTGGTGATGAGATTGATGCGCTGGTGCAATCCTCCGGTGGTAGCGGTGGTGTGAAATTATCGGTGCTGGAAGTGAAACAGCGTGAGGCATGGGTGGCTGTTGAAGCAGCGGCTGCAAGCGGTGAAGCGATTGATGCGGTGGTCACTGCGGCCATCAAGGGTGGTTATCGGGTCAGTTTGTCCGGCTTGAATGCCTTTATGCCACGCTCGGAAGCCGATACAGATATGCATGTCAGCCCGGAATCATTGGTGGGTAAGCCGTGCAAAGTGGCTGTGCTGGAAGCGCGCCGCAAGCCTGAGAATGTTGTGGTTTCACGCAAGAAACCGATGGCAGCAGTTCGTGAACTGGAGCGTGCTGCGTTTTTTGAAGCGCATGCTGCCGGTGATAAGCTGATCGGTGAAGTCAAACGTATGGCTGATTTTGGCGCGTTTGTTGATCTCGGTGGAGTGGACGCATTATTGCACGTATCCGACATCTCCTGGCGCAGGATTAAACATCCATCGGAAATGCTGGAGGCGGGTCAAAGCGTAACCGTTGAAATTGTGAAATTGAATGCGGAAACCGGCAAAGTATCTGTTTCGATGAAAGCCTTGCAGTCCGATCCATGGGATAATGTTGCGGCCAATTACGAATCGAGCATGCGCTTGACGGGTACGGTGCGCCGCTTGCTGGATTTTGGTGCGGTTGTGGAAATAGAGCCGGGTATTGAGGGCATGATTCATCGTTCCGAATTAAGCTGGATCAAGAATGATGTGAAACCGGCCAGTGTACTTTCTGAAGGGGATGTGGTTGATGTCTCTGTCTTGGAAGTTGATGCCGATGCGCGTCGTATCCGCTTGAGTCTGAAAGCGGTCAGTGAAAATCCTTGGCAGGCTTGGTTGGCTGATCATCCGATTGGTACGCATGTGACCGGTAAAATTAAGAATGTGACTGATTTTGGTTTCTTTGTACCCGTCTGTGATGGCATGGATGGTTTGGTGCATCTGGAAAACCTATCGTGGGATAAAAAGGGCACGGAAGTCTTGCCGGATTACAGCAAGGGACAGGAAGTCGAAGCGGTAGTGCTCGGTGTGGATGTGGCGCAACAGCGTATTTCATTGGGCATCAAACAGTTGTCCGGCGATCCGTTTGAAATATTTTTATCCGGTGTAAAACGTGGTGACAGTGTCAATGGTATAGTCAGTGAACTTAATCAGGGTGGTGCGATTATTGAAGTGGCGGAAGGTGTGCGCGCTTTCTTGGCACGTCGTGAAGTACCACGTGACGATGCCGATTTGAAAGTGGGCGATGCTGTCGAAGCGAAGATTATTGAAGTCAATGCCAAACGCAGACAAGTGAGTTTATCGATCAGTCAGCAATTGCGTGATGAAGAGCGTGATGCTGTGCGCAATTATTCTCAGAAGAATGCTGCTGAAGCAACACCGTCGGCATTGGCTTTGGCCTTGCAGGGTTTGAAATTGGATCAACCGGCAGATAAACCTGCCGTCAAAAAAGCAGCCAAGAGCAAAAAGAAAGCTTAATGACTGAGACTTGCGAATAGATGATGATGGGCTATGCTAGTCATGCGCGGAGGGTGTAATGACAAAATCTGAATTGGTTGAAATGATTGCTGAAAAGCAGGAAGGCATTACACGCCGTGAAGCTGAAGTGGTGGTGAATACAATTTTTTCCGTCATCGGTGATGCACTGGCGGCTGGTGGTCATGTTGAATTGCGTGGTTTTGGTAGTTTTACCACCAAACAGCGCAATGCACGTTTGGGTCGAAACCCGAAGACTGGCGCTTCGGTCATGGTTCCGGCCAAAAGCGTGCCGCATTTTAAACCCGGAAAAGAGTTACGCGAACGAGTGGATAGCCCGAGCTGAACGCATTCTCCATGCAGGGTTTCAATTCTATAAACTGGATTAATATTCTATTGGTCATTGTGCTGACATCGTTTGCTACGATGTTTGCCATGGCCAACTTGTTGCCGGTACAGATTCACTTTCTCGGTGTCAGTAGTGCTCATATTCCGATTTATATACCGGTATTTATTGCCTTTATGCTGGGCTTTGTTGGTGGTGTTCTGGCCTTGAGTTTTTCGAGGCGCAAACATAAACAGGAAATTGTCTGGCTCAAAGCGGAACATGAACGCTTGCAACGGGAAGTGGATAATCTCAGAAATATTCCGCTGCAAGACGACGTATGAATACATTATTGCTGGCCATTACTGCCCTTGCATTGGTGGTGCTGGTGGCGCTGGTATTGCGGCCTCTTCAGCAAGAACCGGAAGCTCAACCGGAAGAAGACGAACGCATTTCACCATTATTACGCGGCATTAATTATTTGCTTTCCGATGAACCGGATCTGGCATTGCAGGAAATGGTGCAGGTGGCACGGTTGCGTTCGGAAGCGGCCGATGTGTATATGGCGCTCGGTGAGATGTTTCGTTCACGCGGTGAAATTGGTCGTGCGGTGCGTATTCATCAGAATTTATTGGCACGCCCTGATCTGTCACAATCGATTCATTTGCAGGCGCATGTGGCCTTGGCGATTGATTTTCAAACCGGCGGTTTGCTGGATCGGGCACTGGTGCAATATCAGAAGGCTTTGGACATTCAATCCGATCATGCCGGTGCTTTAGAGGCCAGTTTACGTATTCGCGAGCAGAGCAGTGAATGGTTGCTGGCGGAAGAATTGTTATCGCGGCTCGAACGGGTGCGTGATGAATCGTACGGTTCACACCGGGCTTATTTATTTGCTGAAGTTGCGCGCCAGCGCTTTGAGAGCGCAGATCTGGATGGCGCGCATACGGATGCGAACAGGGCACTGGAACTCGATGTGGCCTGTGCTCCAGCCCGGATTGTGGCGATTGATCTTAGCTTGCAGCAACAGGATATGGATACGGCGGAAGCTGGTATTAAGGCGCTGTGGCAACAGGCACGTGAGCATTTCCCTTTGGTGATTCCATCGCTGTTGCAAGATGAAGGCTTTTATCAACAGCGAGGCTTGAAGCTGTTGCGCGCACTGTGGTTGGAGAGCCATGATGCCGAACTTATTTTGGCATGGATTGAGGCTTTGGTTCACTACCGCAGTGTTTCGGAAGCGCAGGCGTTGTGTGATGAATTGGCGTTTGTGCCGCACTCGCTACGTGAATCATTACGTTTGAATGCAGTGCTGGGCTCGGATGATGATGTGCATAGCGGCTTTGCACGCCAGTGGCGCAAGACTGCGAAGAACTATGCGTGTGAGCAATGTGGTGTGGAAGTGGTTGATGTGCGCTGGCAATGTCCGCAATGCCATTCGTGGGGTACGTTGCATCCGAAGGTTGAGGAGAAGCTTTGATGCGGGACAATGTGGTGGGAAACGACTCGATACCAACCGATTCGATGCGGAATCGTCTGATGGTGGCGCTCGATGTAAACAATCGTGATGCCGCGCTTAGAATGCGAGATCAGCTCGGTGATTCGGTTGGCTGGTTGAAAGTCGGTTTGCGTTTGTTTGTGGCCGAAGGGTCTGCATTGGTGCGAGATTTGAATCAAGCGCACAAAATTTTTCTCGATTTAAAATTTCATGATATTCCCAATACCGTGGCGCAAGCGGTTGAAAGTGCTGGTGGGCTCGGGGTGAATATGATCAATGTGCATGCCGGAGGTGGCGCGGAAATGCTGGCTGCAGCCGCCAAAGCTGCGTCCGAATTTCCACACATGAGTTTGATTGCAGTGACAGTATTAACCAGTGATAGCATGCCCAAAGCTCAAGCGAAGCTGGTTGCACTGGAGCGTGCTACAATGGCGCAGGATGCAGGTCTGAATGGTGTGGTGTGCAGTGTGTTTGAAGCTGCTGCTATCAAAGAGAGTTGCGGGAGTGACTTTATCACTGTCACGCCCGGCATTCGCTGGGGTGGGCAAGATGTGCAGGATCAAAAGCGGGTTGCTGATCCGGCAACAGCGATTGCAGGCGGCTCTGATTATCTGGTGGTCGGTCGTCCGATTTTACAAGCTGAAAGTCCGCGCAAAGCTGCACTGGAAGCATTAACGTTGATGGCTTCGGTTTGATCTGCGTCCATGCCTGAACAGTCGTATGAATTATCATTAGCGGCCTATGCCTGCCGGGCATGCCATTCGCGTGGACGTTTGCACGATGAGCCGGAATCTCCGCATCGTAATCCCTATCAGCGTGATCGTGATCGTATCATTCATTCCACTGCATTTCGTCGTTTGGAATACAAGACACAGGTGTTCGTGAATCATGAGGGTGATCATTATCGCACCCGCTTAACCCATTCGATTGAGGTGGCGCAGATTGCCCGCTCCATCTGCCGCTCCATGCGCTTGCATGAAGATTTGGCGGAGGCTGTGGCTCTGGCGCATGATCTGGGACACACGCCTTTTGGCCATTCCGGTCAGGATGCACTCAATGCCGTGATGCAGCCTTACGGTGGTTTTGAACACAATCGTCAGTCCTTACGCATTGTCGAAGAGTTGGAACATAAATATGCGGCATTTACAGGGCTTAATCTCAGTTACGAAACACGCGAAGGCATTGTCAAGCACCACTCCACCTATGATATACCAAAAAACAACGATTTAAGTCATTTCAACTTGCATGAACAACCGGCACTCGAAGCGCAGATTGGTAATTTGGCCGATGAGATAGCCTACAATAATCATGATATTGATGACGGTTATCGGGCGGGCATGTTATCGATTGATGATTTGAGAGGGCTGACGTTATTCGGTCGTTTTTATGATGAAGTGGAGGATGAGTTTCCTGATGTCATTGAACGCTTGAAAGTAAACGAAACGGTGCGCCACATGATCAATTTCCTCATTGTCGATGTGATTGAAGAAACTTGTCGGCGCATTGAAGGCAAGCAGGTGAAAAACTTTGCCGATGTGCGTGCTGCAGGTACGGCGCTGGTTGGTTTCTCGAAACCGGTCAGACAGATGAATGGTGAGATGAAAAAGTTTCTCTATAAAAACATGTACCGCCATTATCGTGTTGCCCGCATGGCCAACAAAGCAGAGCGGGTGCTGAAAGATATTTTTGAGGTTTATATCCACAATCCACCCATGTTGCCGGAAAACCAACAGCATGAAATGGCTGAAGCCAAAGTGAATGGTTTA
>CAYOTF010000127.1:0-3292 GCA_964406805.1 uncultured Zetaproteobacteria bacterium
CTTTGGGCGATACAGTAGCACTCCGCCACAGCGTTATAACTTTTGACAATAGCTATAGCTATTCACTTCAAGTTATGCCTTGTTGCGAAGCACTACTGTAACGCTGATGCCGACAAAATAAGCTGGTTGGTGTACTAGGTATAACTTGTACTGCACTACGCCATGTCATACTGCTGACTTGATGCCCCTTTATGCTTTGCATGTTTTTCAATTGCAACGGTTATACGTATTCAGCACGACAATAACCATACTGTAGTTCGTAAAGACAAATGGAGTCATCATGCAAAAGGTCGCAGTTCGCGCCCACTTAAATAACACGGATTATTATCTTGCTCCGCGTCAGCGTGTGGCATCATTGCTCAGCGCCATGACAGAAGTATCTGTTAATCTGCATCCCGTGCACGGTTTGTTTGAAAACCGCAAACAGGGTTATCGTGCCGAATTTCATTATGCCCCTACAACTATGAAAAATGAAATCGACCTACAAATAACATGCATGCTCAAAGCGATACACCGCTTTCTCTCCAACGACAAACATGATTATCTTTTTATTGAAGTAGCATCACACATCATATTGAATCAAACCTTCAGCGATAAGCTAAACACGCTAATGCAATATAACCCTGAACTCTCTGGACATCTAATACTACTGTTGCAACTGGAAAAGTTAAATTTCAACTCCGCACATGAACGAGCCATTCAAGCATTATCCCAACAATTATTCATGCGCGGTGTTCAACTTGGCATTGAGATAAAAAGCAATCAATCCGCATGTTTCCCACACCAATACATCGACCTTCCAGCCTCACCACACATACTTATTACGTATTCCGATCTCTGGATGCAACAGCAATCGAATATTGATGTGCTGAACGGCATTATTCGTAATTTCCGCAGTAAAACTCAACCGTTATGGCTCGACCATCACGATCACAGGACACTATCATGACTGTACAGATGCACCGGCAGCCTTACACTGCCGATGTGAACACTGCGAATTTACAATCTTACTTTAATTTGGAAAAACCTGAAGCGATCCAATCCGACAGCTTAGCTATCGATGCACTGCAACACTTCCGTGATGATGAAAGCATGATGGCAATACCGGTGGTTAATGCATTAATGCAGCCGGTAGGCTTAATTACCCGACGCAAAACATTGACTGTCTTCGGGCACAAATATGCCCACGAACTGCATAGCCGCAAGACTGTAAAAATCCTCATGTGTGAAAACCTATTAAATTTCGATGTCCATACCGATGCCGATACCATTAGTCGCGCCATGACCGAACGCAAAGGGCTCTGTGCTTTTGATCCCGCCCTGATGACCCAGGATGGCATTTATTGTGGTTTGCTTTCGGTCATCACGCTACTTAAGCGCATGACAGACATTCGCATTGAACAAGCTTTTGATTCCAATCCCCTATCTCGCCTGCCCGGCAACAACAGCATCAATCGTGAAATGGATATGCGTTTGCAACAAGGCAAGGCGTTTATACTGGTGTATGCCGATCTCGATAGCTTCAAGGCGTTCAATGATCATTACGGTTATGAACGCGGCGACCGGGTCATTCAACTGGTCGCCAATATCTTCAAGGATGTAATCTCCGGCAGCGATTTTATTGGCCACATTGGCGGTGATGATTTTGTCATGCTGCTTGAAGCGGATGCTTGGCGGCAAAAAGTTGAAATGGCACTGCACCGTTTTAGCCTAGAATCAGCTCTGATGTACCATACTGATGATCGGGAACGCGGCTTTATTGTTGCCGAAAACAGGCAGGGGCAAAGCATGCATTTTGCCCTCATGAGTCTATCGATGGCCGTCGTCCCCTGTGAACCGGGATTATACGATTCCCACATCACGGTTGCCGAAGTGGCCAGTGAAGTGAAACATCTGGCAAAAAAAGAGGCTGGCAACAGCATTGTCGTCAATCGCAGAAGCATGAATACAAGCGATACTGTAGCTGCATAACTTACTGCTTCGCTCTGATCTGCTCGTTCTAATCCGTCCGTTCTGATCAATTCGATCCTTACGACTCCAACAATCCATGTTGTCCTGATTTCGATCGTGCCAGCATTTGGCATAAAGCCTGACTCAGCACATCGACTGCCACAGGTTTACTCAACACCTGATCAACAAGCCCGCGAGTATCGCCATTCAATACATCATCGCGATCATAACCGGACATTAAAAGCACAGGCAACATAGGATTGTGTTGTTTGATCCGGGCAGCCAACTCCCCACCCTGCATGCGTGGCATCATCACATCACTGACCACAGCCGAAATTTTCACTGCATGCTTGAAATACACATCAAGCGCCTCAATACCATCGCAGGCTTCCAGCACCACATAACCAAGCGATTCCAACACCTCATGGAAGGTTTCACGCAGATGCTGCTGGTCATCCACCAAGAGAATCGTTTCACCGTGTCCGTGATAAACATGAGTAGCTTGTTGCGTGCTGCAATCGGCATCCGTAATAGGTAGAAATATCTGAATACTCGTCCCATCACCCGCCGGGCTGCTGATATCAATATAACCCTGATGATCTTGCACAATGCCATAGACCATGGACAAGCCGAGGCCGGTTCCCTTGCCAACTGCCTTGGTGGTGAAAAAAGGCTCCATGATTTTTGTCAGGTTTTCTGCTGCGATACCACAGCCATTATCCGACACAGAGATTTCGACATACGATTGAAGCGGCGCACTCCGGCGCAACAAGCTGGCATGACTCGCATCCACCCGCTTCAAACTGACTCGAATTCGTGGTCTGTCCACGCCACCAACAGCATCCCTGGCATTATTCACCAAATTCATCAGCACTTGCTGCAACTGTGTCGCATTGGCACTGACATGCAGACGATCAAGATCAATATCCACCTGAAAATCAATTTTGGACGGCAAGCTCACTTCAGCCAACGTGAGCGCTTCTTTCATAAAACTCGGCAATTCCAGCGATGTTTTCTCCACATCCGATTTGCGTGCAAAGGTCATCAGCTGCTGAATCATCTCTGCCGCGCCCGCTCCGAGCCTCTCCATCTGCCCCAAACGCAGTAATAATTTCTCATTCGCCACTGCATCATGTATCGCTGTTTTCTTCAACTGCGCTTTGGCAATATAAACATGCCCGGTCAAGGCGGATAACATATTATTAAAATCATGCGCGATGCCACCTACCAGTGTTCCCACCGCCTCCATTTTTTGAGCCTGATAATATTGCATTTCCAAATCATGGTGACTGGTTTGATCGCGCACGATGGTAATAAAGTTCGAAATCCCTTCATTCGCTTG
>CAYOTF010000127.1:3315-8524 GCA_964406805.1 uncultured Zetaproteobacteria bacterium
GTCACCTTGGCTAAATACTTCTCACCATTTTTTCGCAAGCCCCAACGCTCATCATGCCAGATATGTTCACGTTGTATGGCATGTATAAAACGCCGCTTCCACGATGCTGTCGCCATCACCGGATCCATCATCGAAATCGGCTGACCAATCACATCTTCATTACTACACTTTAAAATGTCACGAAAAGCCTGATTCACATATTCAATCTGACCATCACGGTTGCTGATCACAATCCCGTCGCCAGCATGCTTCACCGCGCTCGATAAAATATCATTCCGCTGCTGTGATGCATAAATTGCTTCTTTGACAGGCTTCACAATCCACACATACATGGGGAATGCCGCGATGCAGAACAATACCAATGCATCAGCCAGCGCCAAGTCAACCGGCTGCAAAACACTCGCCAAATCGAGCCCGGAAAACAGCAACATCACCGCAAACTCGGAAACAATAATAATCAACGACAACACCGCCATCATCTTGATAAGCAGATGATCAATCTGCTTAAAAAACATTGCAGATGGCAACGCGTAGTGAGTCATGTTTCATCCACCATCATATCGCCTGCACACCTAAAACTCTTGCCACACATCATCATGCTCAGCTTCCATCGCTTGCACTGCAGATTGTGATGCAACAATTTCGCGCACCTGTTGCTTGGCTCGCTTCTTCGCGACTTTGCAAACTTTTTTCTTAACCTTCTTATCGCCATCACCCATTGCAACAGTTGCAGACGCATCAAGCTGGAATCGTTCAATCTGCTGACGCAATTCACCAGCCTGATCATTCAATCGCTGACTGGCCGCAGCCGATTCTTCAACCATGGCTGTATTCTGCTGGGTATTGGTATCCAATTGCGCAATGGCCTGATTAATTTGTTCCACACCCAGAGTTTGCTCTGTACTGGCCGATGCGATCTCGGCAATAATGTCCCCGACCTGTGATACTGCACCAATAATCGATTGCAATGCCTCACCCGACTCATTCACCAAACGACTACCCGACGCAACACTTTCCACACTTTGATTGATCAATGATTTAATCTCTTTGGCCGCCCCTGCCGAGCGCTGTGCCAGTGTACGTACTTCACCAGCCACGACAGCAAACCCTCGACCCTGTTCGCCTGCTCGCGCTGCTTCCACTGCCGCATTTAGCGCCAACAAATTGGTTTGAAACGCAATTTCATCAATCACACCAATAATATCCGCAATTTTTTTGCTATTGGTGTTAATTTCAGCCATTGCCTCAACCGTTTGCGTTGCGATTTCCCCACCTTTTTCAGCCTGCTCACGTGCCCCTGTTGCCAATAGATTAGCCTGACGTGAATTGTCCGCCGTTTGCTGCACCGTGCCGGTAATTTCTTCAATGCTGGCCGCTGTTTCTTCCAACGCTGCCGCCTGCTCCTGGGTACGAGCACTGAGCGTATTGTTGCCCTCTGCGATTTCATCCGCCCCCAAGCCCACTTCTTCAGCCGTAACACGCACATGCCCCATCACGCTCGCCATTTGTGCGGCGGCATTGTTATTGGCTTGTTTCGCAGCATCAAACATACCCTGATAATCGTTGCTGATACGATACGTCAGATCACCACGTTCCAAGGCCTGCAAGCCTTGAATAATATCATCGATACCTTGCTCGGTGACTGCCAGGAGTTCATTCAGCGATTGACTTAATTCGCCAATCTGACCCGATGCCTCACCTATTTCGATACGGCTGGATAATTCACCACGTTTGGCCGCCTCTACCAAGCCTTTCACATCATGTTCAATCATCTGCTCCAACGCCACATCTTGCGTTCGATCCAGCCATTCGGTGACCGTAGCAATACGATTACCCTGTGCATCGAATACCGGATTGACGATAATCTTCACCCATGTGCCCCCGAGATTCATATCCGGAGATTCAAATGTTGTCGTCAGATTATCCAGAATACGACGCTGATGCGATGGATCTTTGTGGAATACATCGATGCACGTCCCGATCAATCCTTGCGCATTAAAATTCGGTAGCTTCTTTTTAAAATTGGATTCATTTTTATCCAGCATTTTTTGCAAGGTATCATTGATATAAATAATATTGTGATTCTGATCCGCCATCATCACATTGGCTGTTGTACTATCGAGTGCCGACTGAATACGAGCCGCACGATTGAGCTGCTGGCGCGAATCATTAATCATATAACCCTGTCTAATCTGCAATACCTTGCTCACACGCAATAAATCACCCAGTTCATCACCACGGTCAATATCAATATCAGAATGAAAATCACCTTCTGTAATCTGAATCAAAGCATCCTTCACATTTCTAATACCCGGCAAAATCACCCTCCAGACAAATAGAGAACTGCCAACCAACAGTGCCGCAAAACTGCCACCAAGTTCGTAAATCAGCGTATGGGTCAAACTTTCCACACTCGCGCCAGTTACAATCTGTGTATGCAGATCATAACCCACATTAGCAATCATACCCCCGATCACCGCCAGACCTGCAAAGAAACGCTGCGCAATACTACGATTACTCCACAAACCCCCAATACGTTTGAATAGCGTTGGATTTAGGCTCGCCTTGCCCCGATTGATCTCATTGTAAAGCTTGTTGGCTGCTTCAAGCTCTTTGCGTTCAGGTTTATGGCGTACCGAGATGTAACCTGTCACCTGCCCATGTTCAAGCACCGGAGCCACATTGGCTTTCACCCAATAATGATCACCATTTTTGCAACGATTTTTCACCAATCCAATCCATGGACGACCCGCTTTTACTGTATCCCATAAATCCTTGAACGCTGCTTCCGGCATATCCGGATGACGCACCAGATTATGATTCTTGCCCAACAGTTCCTGCTCCGAAAAGCCGCTAATGGACACAAAATCTGGATTCACCTCGGTGATAATCCCCTTCAAATCGGTGGTTGAGACCAGGATTGAATCCTCGCGCATTTCAACTTCATGATTACTCACCGGGTGATTCTTTCTCATTTTACTACTCCAATCGATCTTTTATATTGCAAAGGACACTTGCCACAAACCGCTTAAGCCTACTTAGGCGCAGACTGCTTCGCTTTCCAATCCGCACTTGTTTTCAAGCTTTCTGGACAATATTCCCTGATGAACAAGCTTATAAATATCAAGCAAGGCAACCTTATCCTGACCCATTGTGGCCAAGCCACTGATAAACCCATTGGCCATTAGCCCTGCCTGGTTTGACGATGAACAACGCTGATTCTTGCCGATATCACACACATCGGATACAGCATCAACCACCAAGCCAAGTACGATATTTTCACCGGGCAAAGTAATAATAATAACTGTCGTTTTCAGGTTTGCATCCCGTTCTGACATTGCAAAAAATGAACGCAGATTAATAAGGGGCACAAGCATTCCGCGCAAGTTGATCACCCCCAGCACAAACTCCGGTGCATTCGGGCATGAGCTTGTATCTTCCCTGCCACGTAATTCCTGCACGAACTGCACATCGACAGCATACTCTGCTCCGGCCAAGCTAAAGCTAAGATACTGCTGGACGACTGAATTGGATTTTTCAACAGCTTTTGATTGCTTAACAGCCTGCATCATCATCTCCTGAGTAATGAACTAAAGGCAATAAAGTACAAAATATTTATGACACCATGATGACTTCATTAAGACATGCCGATGACACAAGCAGGCGCCACGAAGCTCAAGTTGTTTAAACCACCCAAGCGTTCATGCACCCAAAACTGGATGAGAATAAAAAGACAATAAGCTCTATTGAGCACTTGCAAAAATCATGAGCGGCGATTCACTTCCCCACTCACTTTAGCAAATAGCTCCGATAGCGGAGAATATATTTCGTGTGCAAAAATACCGGAGTGCGACTTCAGTCGCGCGATTAAAGTCGCATCTCCAGCGCGTGCTGAAGTGTTGCATTGTGGTCTAGATTATCGCTGATTTGTCCGATGAAAATAGATCTGTTGTGAAACGGCTCTTTTTTTACGTGCCAGCGCCGCTATAGTACCAGCTTCATGAACTCAGGGAGAGCCCGCAGCTGATGGAAAGCTATTATGTTACCACCCCCATTTATTATGTGAATGATGAACCGCATCTAGGGCATATGTACACCACGATCGCTGCCGATGTGCTGGCGCGTTATCAGCGCATGTGTAGCCGCGATGTGTTCTTTTTGACCGGCGTGGATGAGCACGGCCAAAAGGTACAGCAGGCGGCAGAAGAGCGCGGCATTGAACCGATCGAATTGGCCGACCAGGTGGTGGCGCGCTATCAGAGCTTGTGGCCGGAGCTGGGCATTAGCAACGATGATTTCATTCGCACAAGCTCGGATCGACACAAAGCCGGTGCGCAGGCGATGTGGCGACGATTGGAAAATGCTGGTACGATTTATAAAGATTTTTATGAAGATTGGTATTGTGTACCGTGCGAAACCTATTGGACAGAAACACAGCTCAAAGATGCCGAATTGTGGGATGCTAAACATTGCCCCGATTGCAAACGCACGGTGGAGAAGATTCAGGAAGAGTCGTATTTCTTTCGCTTAAGTGCCTTTCAGGATCAGCTGCTCGATCATATTAAAGCCAATCCTGATTTTATCGCACCCGCCTCGCGACGCAACGAGGTGATCAGTTTTGTAGAGTCCGGCCTGCGTGATTTATCGGTATCACGCACAACATTCTCCTGGGGTGTGCGTGTACCGGGTGATGAAAAGCATGTTATTTATGTATGGATCGATGCGCTGACCAATTATCTCTCTGCACTTGGTTTTCCTGAACATGATGAACCCAAATACTGGCCTGCCGATGTGCATTTGATTGGTAAGGATATTTTGCGTTTTCATGCGATTTACTGGCCTTGCATGCTGATGGCGGCAGGCTTGCCATTACCCAAACGCATTTATGCACACGGTTGGTGGACGGTTGAAGGCGAAAAAATGAGCAAGTCGAAGGGCAATGCACTCCGCCCATCCGATTTGCTGGCCGATTACGATGCCGATGTCTTGCGTTACTTTTTGTTGCGTGAAGTGCCGTTCGGGCAAGATGGTGATTTCTCATTTACCGCCTTAAAACAGCGATACAACTCCGAACTGGCCAATGATGTGGGCAACTTGTTGAATCGATCCCTGGCGATGTTGAACAAATACCGTGGTGGTGTGTTGGCTGAAGTCGGTGAAGAGCAGGATGCGGATCGTGCACTGATTGCCGATGTGGAATCCATGCAGC
>CAYOTF010000128.1:0-8233 GCA_964406805.1 uncultured Zetaproteobacteria bacterium
AATAATTTTGCTAAGCTTATATTAAATGCCTATTCTTTGCTTGAATTACTATAGAACCCCAATCGCCGCTATCTCCTCCTTCATGTAACCCACCCAATTTTACTATTTTTGATACAAGTTCATCTACATTTTCGCAGAGAAAATCTAAATGAATAGGTGTCCAATGACGCTCATAATCACGGACAATGTCGCTTGATTTCAGGGGTTTTGTGCCAGCTTTTTTTTCTTGCAGATATATATCGGAGTTTTCTACAGAGAGAACAACCATATTAGAACCTTGGTCACGAACTTTTATACAGCCAAGTGCTTCAACATAAAAAGCCTCTGCTTTCTTTAAATTTGAAACATCAATACTCACTGATATTTTCACCATAACATGTTCTCCTTGAAGTTTGTGTTTCAATATTTTTACTATTGCGCTTGCATTGCAGACACCTAACGACCCAAATGAGGGGCTGGAGCGAAGCGGAAGTCCCTCTCGATTTGAATGGTTAGCTGTATTATATTTGCTTTCATTTTACACGAGAATAATATTTGCCGCTCAAAACATCCCGAATTTGCCTAATATTAGCACCAGATAAATTTGCAATAACTTCTATGCTAAACCCCCAATCATTTCCATATTTTCGAATTGATAGAACTTGATCTCTATTTAAGGTATTATTTCTTTTGAATATAACTTGTTCATAGAACTCATCTTTTGCCCAACTTTCTGTGACCCATGGGGCGAGCTTACCTGCTCTAGAATTTTCCAAAAGATATTTAGCTGATGCATGGTCTCTTTCATCAACAGTTGCACAGTCTCTGGTTAAATATCCAAGTTTGTGTAAAAATCTCATGCCAGCAAATCCACCAGGAATCATATTTAAACCTTTAGGGTGAAGAGTGCTTCTTTCGACCATTCGCTCCTCAACCTCCATAGCTTCTTCGTATGTGAGGTTTACATATTGAAGTTCGGAAAGCAGGCAAGCCCCATTTCTCACCATTTCAAATGGTCCCATTCCAACCTGACTTATTCCATCTTTATTAATTACTGCTGCCAATGACGTGTGAAAGAGTAACTCGCTACCAGTAAGGGCATCTCTTTGATGCTCCTTATAACGAGTTTGCCAATTCCTTGATGTAAGACCAATATAGCTAATAGGTTTAAATTGTGGAATAGCATGATCCATAGCTGAAAGATTATGTTCATAAATCATATATCCCTTTTCGGCATTCCCCCATCCCTTCAAAATACACTGAAGCGGAATAGATACTATCCTTCTCGACAAGACATACTGCTCAGGCTTAATTTCTAAAGTACCCAAAGGAGGAGAACCTGAAATACGATCAAAACTCAACATAAGCATAGGTGCTTGTGGAGTACCATGAGACCATGCTTCATATGAAAACCCATAATTATTATGATCTTCCTGCTGATCGAATAGCATGAAGTTATACGTTATCCCCAAGTCTACATGCTTACTTGAAGCTAGCCTTTTCATTGACCTCTTAGAATATCTACTTTTCTTATTGATTTTAATTAACGTCGAAATACTTCCAGTTTTCCCACCCCTTTCTCCATTATTAATTGCTATCAACATAGAATCTAATTCTTTAACGCATCGCAAAGGAATTGGTAGAATTGCAAGAGCATTTTTTTCATCAATGAATTTATAAGATTGATTCATATATCACCGTAAACAGCTAACTTGGTAATACGTGTACTTGATTGTCCATGTATTACTCCTATGTATACGCCCTTGGTTTCCTTGATATTGCATATTAAGGCACAAACAAGAACTTTCACTCTCTTGATCTATTGGGGCTATGTGACCATCATAGTTAACCTATCATCAAGAAGAAAGCGTCCTGGGTTGCAGTCATCTTATCAGCTTTCGCTTTGCTGCAAGGCATGCGCCTATATTCATCATTCGAAACAGCGAGCATGCCCAGCAAAAGCATTTACAACCTGGTCTTTGATTTTCCTCTGCGTACTCCGCGCCAAGGTGAATTGCGCTTGCGCAAGAGAGAGCGCCCTGGGGTGACTCTGCGGTAAATGCTTTTAATTCTATTATTCAAGAGCACCTCACCCCGCTGCGCGGTTCCCAATCTTAGATTAACACTCTCTTTTACCGCGACACCCCAGGGTAGTGTCTCTTGCTGCGCATTCACCTTCAGTACGCAAAGGGCGCAAAGAAAACCATGCTTAGGTTTTGTCTTTCCTCTGCGTGACTTTGCGTACTCTGCGGTGCAAGATTTTGAATCTGTTATTCAAAAGAGAGTTACAGATATATTGAATGCTTCATCATCTGGAGGAATCCATGCCCGAAATAAAACACGCTCCTGCAAAGAGCCGCCGCATGATCTTTATGCTGCTTGCGCTTGGCCTGTTGGCCATTGCAGCTGGCATAGCTGATGCCGCTAAACCATCGATTCAACTCAATTCAGCAGCCAGCTTTCCGGTGGATATTTAGATGTCGGAGATGATCAAAAGTCTTGTCGTACTGATCGGCAGCGCTATCAGCGTCCATTTATCCTACATCGGTTATATTCGACCTCAAGCCGATCTGATTATCGCCCAGGCCAAGATCGCCGGCCAATCGGCTCCGCGCGATATTCTGGTGGTTCTGAAGGATTACGAACAAGAGATATGTCTCATTCTGATGATTTGGGCGGTTTATCTGATTCTAAGTAAATGCTTCGCGATTCTCAAAGACCGCTATTTATTTAACGTTGATCTGCTTGAAGATAACGCAGAAGCCGGCTGCGGCCTCAAAACTGCGTTATCCAATCTCGGGGCTCTGCCTGCTGAAACGAAAGAGACCCCGTTGGTTGTCACCCTGATGGCTAGCCTGCGGCGTTACCTGATCACCGACGATGTGCAGAATACTTCCGATGCAATTGAATCGAGTGTCGAATCGTTGGCTATTCGTCAGGAGGCGGAAAACTCCATGATCCGCTATCTCATCTGGGTGATTCCATCCATCGGCTTTGTCGGCACAGTGCGCGGCATTGGCGAAGCATTATCGATGGCAGATCAGGCACTTGCCGGAGATATTACCGGCATGACCAACAGCCTGGGAATCGCCTTTAACTCCACCTTTGTAGCCTTGCTGGTGAGTATTGTACTGATGTTATTGCTGCATCAATTGCAACGCCTGCAAGATGGCCTTGTGGTGGATACGCAGGCCTATTGTGAAAAGTTTCTCTTGAAACGCATTTCCGAAGACTAAGCCGGATTCGGGTTAGGTTTTAAACTGAAACTACGTCGCAAACCCGAAGGCTTTAATATTGCCTTTCTCGACATCATGGCCTGTGGTCTTGGTGCGATCATTCTGGTGTTTATGATTGTCAAACAGCATGCCGATCAGCCCAGTGCGCAAATCGATCAACCCCAAACGCAAACACAGCAACTTCGAAATGATTTAGCTCAGTTGCAAGAGCAACAAACCACACTGCAACAAGCCATCGCCAAACTCGATGCGGATGCGTTGAATGCCATGAAAACGATCAGCCAGAAACAAGCTGTTGTCGCAACGTTGAACAAGCAAATGAACAAAACTAGTGACATCGTTCAGCACAAAAAAGTGCAGCTGTCGGCCGTCAAAGACAGCATTAAAAATGCACCGAAAGCCAACAAGGATGATGTTGTAAGCAACGATCAGGGCGGTGAAGAAAACTATATCATGGGCATCAAGGTCGAAGGTCGTAAAATCGCCCTGCTCATCGATAGCAGCGCATCGATGACGGATGAAAAACTAATCGACATCATCCGTCGTAAAAACAGCTCCAACAGCAACAAACAACGCGGCCCCAAATGGCAACGCACCAAACGCATTGCCCGCTGGCTGCTGGCTCGCGCCCCGAAATCAAGTCAGATCTCGGTCGTCGCCTACAATCAGAGTGCGCATGTGCTCGGTGGTTCCAATTGGCTGAATAGTCGTGATGCCAACAGTATCAACAAGCTCTATGCGGATATGGATAAACTCATACCCAGCGGTTCCACCAATCTGCAGGCTGGTTTGAAAAAACTTGCAGCCCTGCGCCCCACCGACATCTATCTTATCACCGATGGCCTGCCCACTGCGGGGCCTGCGCGTTATTCCAGCCTCAATCCCTTTTCATCGTGCAGCTCCTTGCTTGGTAAATCCAATACGATTTCCGGAGCCTGCCGTGTTAAACTGTTTCGCCAGAGTGTGAATGAGACAGCACCCAAGAGTAATGTGACGGTGAACATTATTCTCCTGCCCATCGAAGGCGATCCACAGGCTGCACCCGAATACTGGGCATGGAGCGCATCCACCGGCGGTTTGCTGATTAGCCCTGCACTGAGCTGGCCATGAGAGCAAACGTAGATGAGATCAAAATACAGATGAGAGTAAAACGCCCATGAGAGTCAGGCGCGGAAACCTGGAAATATTCAACCTGTCCTTCCTCGACATCGTGTCGTGTGGATTCGGTGCAGTCGTTCTATTGGTGCTGATTTCCAAACCTCTGGAAGCACCGCCGAGCCCGGATATCGATGCGGCCAAAGCGCTGTTGCAACAGGTCATCACAGCTAAACAACAGCTCGCCCAATCATCAAACGAGCTGCAACAGAAACAGCAACAACTGGCCAGTCTCAAACAAATCAACAGCCTGATTCAGCGCTCTGAAGCGGCTGCAAAATCGCAGTTGGGAGCCAAGGTCAATGAGTTAAAAAAACTCGATGGCGATCTTGATGGTTTGTCGTTGGTTAATTCCTCGCTTAAACGCGCTTCAATCCGCCCCAGTTCCTCAACCACACGCGATGCCGAAGTCGGCGGTATTCCTGTCGATAGCGATTACATCATCTTCATCGTCGATACCTCCGGCAGCATGTTAAATATCTGGCCGCGTGTATCGCGTGAACTGATTAATGTATTAAAAATCCATCCCAAAGTGAAAGGCTTTCAAATCATGAATGACAACGGCATTCATATCATATCCAGCTATGTGGGCAAATGGATTCCCGATACCCCACAACGCCGCAGAGAGGTGATGAAAATGTTCCGCTCATGGCGCAGTGCCTCCAACAGTAGCCCGATTGAAGGCCTGGAAGTGGCCTTAAAACGCTACGCCAGACCCAATCGTTCCCTGTCTATTTATATCTTTGGCGATGATTATTCCGGTTCATCTTATGGCCCGGTGATTGAAAGCATCGATAATCTGAATCGCAATCGCATCACCGGGAAACGGCTGGCCAAAATTCATGCCATCGGCTTTATGTCGCAGTATACCACCAACCGTTTCTCTATCCTGATGCGCGAAATAACCAAGCGCAATGGCGGCACCTTCCTCGCCCTGCACCCATAAGCTGCAGTATTTATGAACAATACCGCCGAGCATTTTCTAACACAGGCATCATGGCTCATGCATTAGCATGTAATTTTCAACTCCTTCAACTCTACTCAGTCATAAGAATACATAAAAAGGAGGAAGCGCGTATGTTCATGAAAGGATTTATCACTATATTGGCTATGCTGGCATTGAGCACCTCCTCGGTGGCTGCCAACAAGAGTTTGATGGGTGCGTTGCTTGGTGCCGGTGTGGGTGCAGGCATCGGCCATGCTGTTGACCGAACCGGCGGCTCCGGTAAAGGAGCTATTATCGGAGCGATTGGCGGCTATGTGATTGGTAACCAGATGGACAAGAGTGAACAGCGTTCTGCTCAACCGCCAGCCACCCCGACCCCATCTCAAACGCCCCCCCGCCAAGGTGCGTCTGTACATGGCACTGGTTATAATGATACAGCTTATAACAGCAACGATTGCGCTAGTGCCGATCAGTATGTGAATCGTGCGAGCACAACCAGCAATAATGATGACAGGTTATATTATCTGGAAAAGGCCGTGAAACTGTGTCCGGATCAGGCTCGAGCACACAACGATCTGGGTGTGGCATATTATAACCGTAACGATCGCCATGACAGGGATCGTGCCAGATCAGAATTTAACGAAGCACTGAAAATCGACCCCGGATACACCGCCGCCAGAAATAACCTAAACAGCATACCTGGAAGCAGAACAGGGTTTTAATGCAATTCCCCTGCACTAAATCGTTCAACTGCTTGCAATCACTTTTTCAAACCTTATAGTGCCCGCCACTGCTTGGGCAACCTTGCAGAAAACATACCTTGCTCCGGACGCGCTAAGTCGTACCGGGGCGTACGTTAGTACACCTAGAGGAGCGCCGTTTTGTATTACGAAACTATATTTATCGTTAACCCTGATATCTCTCAGGAAAACACCGAAGCACTGACCGATGATCTCATCGCCAAAGTCGAAAAAGTCGGTGGCCGCATTGTTAAACGCGAAAACTGGGGTTCACGTCCGTTGGCATATTCCATTGCCAACCGTAAACGTGGTAACTACATCCTGCTTGTTACCGATGGCAGTGCAGAAGCACTGAAAACATTGGAACATGCGATCAGCCTTGAAGAACGCATCATCCGTTGCCTGACCACCAAACTGACCGAACTCTCAGATAAAGCATCGCCATTGTTGCGCCGCGCTCAAGCTGCTGCCAAACGTGACGAAGCACCTGCTGCCGAAGAGAAAGCGTCCGATGACGCCGCTACTGAAGAAAAAGCATCCGATGACGCAACTGCTGAAGAAAAAACAGCTGAAGCGACCACTGAGAAGGCTGCTACAGCCGCAACTGATGGAGCAGAAGCTAGCGCCTGATTTCAACCGCGCCCGAGTTTCGGGGCGGCTGGAAAACATACAGCAACGCTGGATGCCGGATGGCTCGCTGGCGTTGACTGCAGAATTGGTAACGACACGTCCGAAGCTGGGCACTGTTCGCGCCGATGTTCAGGATGAACAGCCCATGCCACTGCGTGCCCATGGCGACATTGCTCAAACATTGATGCCCCTGACTGGCCAGAATGTGATGATTGATGGTTGCTTGCGCAGACGATTTTATAGCAAGGATAACAACCCTTGCTGGGGACAGGTAGAAATTTGGGTCGATGCATGCCGGCAGATGAAGCATGAGCAATCATGATGAATCACCCATACATCGACACCCAGAATGATGCCACGGATATAGATTGAGGAGTTAGATATGACTGAAGAAGTAACAAAAACCGCACCCGCTGCAACACCTGCACCCACGGAGCGCCCGCAAGGTGACCGTCCACAAGGCGCACGTCCGCAAGGTGATCGTCCACAAGGCGCACGTCCGCAAGGTGATCGTCCACAGCGTCCACAACGCCCGGCTCAACGTGGTGGTGGCCGTTTTCAGCGTCGTCGTAAATTTTGCAAATTTTGTGCAGACACCAGCTTGAACATTGATCACAAAGATCCGGATATGCTGCGCGGCTTCATCACCGAGCGTTACAAGATTTTGCCATCACGTGTGACTGGCACATGCTCAAAGCACCAGCGTTTCCTGACCACGGCGATCAAACGTGCGCGTATATTGGCGCTTGTTCCGTTCACCCCTCTGCACCACGATTGATTCCGCACCGCTCAACTAGCAACGCGTCCACACAGCACTCTGATCTGACCGTTTAGTCATGACAGAACAGTCCAAGCAACCTATGCCTGCGATGGTCAGTTTTATACTGACCCATCGCTTGCCATGCGCATCGTTGATGCTGGTCATGTTGATGTGCGCCGTTTGGTTGCCGTTATTGATGCAAGGGCTCAACCCTGTCCTGCTGTTAATGGCCACCATGGTTGGTTTAACCATTCACATGTTTGTGCCGGCACTGGTTGCACTGGTGACCTTTGGCGGGGGCTTGGTTTTTGCCACTCAGGTTAGTGCCATCACGGCAGTCGCGGTCACCTTGATCGCAGGCTTTGCGATTGTACCCGGGCTGATTGTGTTTGTAGCTTATGGTTTGTTATCTATTTTGGGAGCCTTGATGATGATGCGCCCAAATGGTGTCAAGCAAAGCGCTGAATGGATCGGGCTCGGTGTGGGTTGCCTCACCTTGTTTGGGCTGGCTATTGTGGCAATGGCAAATGATGTTGGCATGCGTGAATTGATCAATCAGATGCTCGCGCCGATGTTTGACGGGGTAGAGCATCAGATTGCAGCAAGTGGGCAACTGCCAGCCGCTGACCTTGAAGCCAGGCAAATGCTGGATCAGGGTCGCCAGATGATGGTTGCCATCTTGCCCGGCTTGATGGCCTTGGGTTTATGGTTAACCTGGTGGAGTAATTTGGTATTTGCACGCCATTACGCCAGCAAATACAATTTTTATCAGGGTGATATGGCTGGC
>CAYOTF010000129.1:0-8159 GCA_964406805.1 uncultured Zetaproteobacteria bacterium
AATGCAGCGCATTCAGTTTTGAGTTTAATCGGCTGATTTGTTGCATGCCTTGCTGGGAAAAGGTGCGGTCATTGTGTCGATTGTGTTTGTGGGTGACATTGCCCACCGTTTCAGCATGGCGAACAAAATAAATCTCTGTTGCAGGCGCGGCATAGCTGAGGCTGGTGATCAAGAAGGAGCAAACAAAGAGAAACATTGTGCTTGTTTTCATGATGCTGTTTCCGGTCATTGGGATCTCCTCGTGCTACTGGCTTTTTAATAAACGGCATGGGCTGGCTGAAGATAGCTTTTGCGATATTCCTTCATCAAGCTGAGTGGTGAGTGCAGGCTAATACTGCCCATCTTCATTCCACATGTCCGGCTTAAACATCAGCGATTGATTGCGGCCTCCATCTTTGGCTTTGTACAGCGCCACATCGGCTTGTTTGACGCACGACCAAAAGCCTTCTGACGCTTCGGAAAATAGTGCAACACCCACCGATAGTGTTTTCTTGAGTGGCCCTTGAGGTGTTTGAAATACCATTTCCTGCATGGCCAAACGAATGCGTTCAGCCAATAACATGCAACCATCTTCATCGGTGTTGGGCAATAAGACCAGAAATTCTTCACCACCAAAACGCACCACCATATCTGAGCTGCGTACAGTTTTGGTGAGCAAATCAGCCAAGGCCTTGATGACTTGATCGCCAACATCGTGGCCATAATTATCGTTCACCTGTTTAAAGAAATCGACATCGCACATCATGATGCCAAGGGTGGTTTTTTGACGAATAATATTGGCCGATAACACCTTGATATAATCTTCGATAAAGCGGCGATTATAAAGACCGGTCATCGGATCACGCATGGCGGTATCTTTGAGCGATTGCATGAGCTGACGCGCTTCAATGACAGGCGCAGCCTCATTCAGATAGATCTGTGCCATTTGCTCAATATCAGGCTGCATTTTGGCTTCTGTCTCACTGAGCACAATCTGCAATACGCCCCCTACCCGGCCAGATAGCATCATTGGAATACAGACATGGGATAAATGATCGTCCATGCCTTTTGCATTACCACAAAAGCTGCCGCAGATGAATGGATCGCCAATACTCGAGACACAAGCGGCCGTTCGTTTGGCGCGACATGCTTCGCCGTTAATCAAGATTTCCGGATCACACCAGAGTTCGCTTTCTTGCTCCAGACCTTCGACAAATACGGGCTTCAATCGATTTTTGTCGCTATCGGTTTGAAAATATGAGAAGCGTTTGAGTTTAAAGTGCTCACGCAAGACGCGTTGCAAACGCCGGTATATCTCATCCAGATCCATATCGTTTTCGATGGCCTGTTTGAATTGGCTGGCTCCGACCATTTCATCAACAATGGTGACCGTGTGGGCTAATAAATCTTGATCCCCTTTGCGCTGGCTGTGTTCGCCCAATGAGCCGATTCGATTCGATATTTTACCAATGCTATGCTCGAGTGTAACCATCAAGCTGTTGGTTTGTAAGGCGATTTCACCGATTTCATCGGTACTGGTTGAGACAACCCGGCCACTAAAGTCACCCAATTCTGCTTTGGCAACAACGGATTTCAGGCTGGATGCTGTTTCGACCATGGGTTTAAACAGGCGTTTCAAGAAATATGCCAAAGCAATACCAAAAACGATTAACAATAGGACAATCGGCGCAATGGCTACTATTTCAGAGCGATGCATGTTTTCGAGCGAGAAACCCAATGTTACCGCGCCATTGATCGTGCCTTCGGGCACATTGTGGCATTGCAGGCAATTTAAACTGCCTGTACTGCGGGCAATATAAGGAATTGAAATTCTGTAGATGGCTTCGCCTTTAATTTTCTCCAGTGATTCTTCCCATTGACCACTGGCAAGCACCCGTTTTTCCATGGCCAGCTTTGGCACTTCGGCATCAAGTCCTGGGCCGAACTCTTTGATCACCGGCTCACCACGCAGGACACGCACATCGACGAGCCCTGGAATGGTGCGCATGCGGTTGAATAACGATTCCCGATCCTGGATCACACCCGTACGCATTTGCTCAGTTAGCGTGATACGCAGCATTTCAGCTGCCATGCGCGCCTGCTCACGAATGGTATCTTGCATAAAATAACTGAAGGATTGAATGGTCACGACAGAAAAAAGAATAATCAGCAGCAATGAAGAGGTAATAGAAAACCATAAACGTTTTTTTCGTAGTGTCATAATTCCATCCTGGATAAACTGAACAGTGTGTAACAATCTGAACAGCTACTTTATTTATAGTATGCTAAACGTAAACGTAGGAGATGCGGCTTTAGTCGCGCTCTATACCTTAATAACTATTAAAGTTTTTCCTCTGCGTAACGTTGCGACAAGGTGACACGCAGCAAGAGAGGGTGCCCTGGGGTGACTCTGCGGTGCAAGGTTTTGAATCTGTTACTCAAGAGTACAAGCGTGCAAACAACACAGCGAGCAAATTTCAGGCCAACTCTACGACTGCCGCAGTAAGCGGCGCTCTGGTTTATGAAAATCAAAGTGTGTTAAAAAGACACACAGTAGCATGTGGCACATTGACCCAGTGACGTGGATCACATTAAACTTCGGCCATCCAATCTGGATAACGAGTGAATGATCTGCAATACGAGTTCACTGGTGATGACAGAAAGGTATTTTGCACTGGCTCCACGGAGCCAAATTTATTATTCATAGGAATAAACAACATGAAAAAAACAATTTTTTCTGCTGCTGCTTTTGCTGTTGTTGCCGTATCTGCTATCGCAGCTGCTCCAACCACTTCTGAAGCTGTTCCAGCATTTGCACGCCAGACTGGCGCTGCTTGCTTGTCTTGCCATTTCCAGGCATTCCCAGCCCTGACTTCTTTCGGTGCTGCATTTAAACGTGGCGCGTTCACTGATGTCGGTGAAGAAGCTCTGTTGGAAGATGACGGTTTGTCATTGCCAGTGGTTCTGAACATGTCTATCAACAGCCGTGTTCGTTTCATTAAACAGCAGACTACTACAACTACTGCTCTTGGAACTACTTCAGCAACGCTGAACTTGTCTCAGTTGCCTGATGAAACTCCAATCTTCATTGGTGGCCGTGTCGGCACCAACACTGGTGCGTTCATGGAATACACTGGCGGCGTAGCTGGTGGTTGGCAGATGATGAACAGCATGGATATGGGCGACTATAAAATTGGTCTGAACATGTTTAACGGTGGTTTCGGTTGGACTTGGGGTTTGGAAACATCTTCAGTCTTCGCACAGCACGGTGGTTTGCATCAGGGTAAAAACATCTCTGCAGAAAACCTTGTAATGGCTAATGCAAATGGTAACCAGGGTGTTACTGCGTTTATTGGTAACGAGTTGTTCACTGTTTCTGGTGTATTAACCACTGAAGGTGGCGGAGGCCTTAACGGCGCAAACGTTTTGACTACATTGTTGCCAGGTTTGCGTGTATGGTTCACTCCAGAAGTTGCTGATTGGAACTTGGGCATGGGCTTTGGTATTCTTAAAGGTAGTAAAGCTGTAGCTTCAACGGGTACTGGTGTTGCTAATACTCTCGTGAAAGCAAACAACGTATTCTTTGACTTCCAGGCAATGGGCGAAGTTGGCGATACAAGTGTTGGTGTATTCGCTGATTATGCAACTGCTAAATCTGCAGCTGCTATCGCTGGTCAGTTATCTCATGACATGAGCAACTTGGCTGATGGTACGAAGTTCACTGGTTATTCTATTCGTACTACTGTTGAGCCAATCCACAATGCGATCTTCTCAATCGGTTACGGCAAACAGACTCTGAAGAATTTTGTAGCACTTGGTGCTGTTGATCAGGATACTACCTTCCTGACTGTCGGTGCTAGCTATTCTTTCTACCAGAACTTGGAACTTGCTCTGACTCATCAGATTCAGACTATTACCAACACTGGTAATGTTGCAGGCAACGCTACAAAGATCAAAACAACTATGTTGCAGTTCGAAGCTGTTATGTAAGTCAAATCCTTCGGGGTTTTGGAAAAGGGGCTCTCACGAGCCCCTTTTTTTGTGCCTGATGCATAGCGATACAAGGTGAATGCTGCTTGCAGCAGAGAGGGTATTCTGAAGTGTTATAGTGAATCATGAATTGATTTACCGTCATGCCCGAGTTCTTTTATCGGGCATCCACTCAAGCTTATGCCCTAAAAAAACATGGATTCCCGCCTTCGCGGGAATGACGATAAGGGTAAATCAATATTTAAAATAAAGCGGCCCTTCGTTACCGGGTAAAAGATGCACGTCAGTTTCTGGAAATGGCAGGAGTAACACCATGAATATGATGAAATATAAAAATTATGTAGCTCGAATTGAATATGATGAGGAAGACCGCATCTTTGTAGGTCACTTGGCCGGCATTAACGATATCGTAGGGTTTCATGCTTCTACCGTAGATGAACTAGAGGCTGCATTTCATGAATCGGTTGATGATTATATTGCCATGTCCGAAGAAATGGGCCGACCTGCTCAAAAGCCTTACTCGGGTAATTTGATGTTAAGGGTTACGCCGGATATTCATGCTGCAGTAGCTATTGCTGCAAAGGTAGAAGGTAAAAGCATTAATCAATGGGCAACTCAAACACTGGGAGAGGCTGCACATATTCGCTGATTTATTTCCGCCACTGAATCAAAATCAATGGGGTCACGACTCAAAAGCTATTTGTCTAATTTTCAAGGCCATTGCTTCATATTACTTCCCATTCAACGACTGACCGCGAATGATAAAGCATCTAAATTATTTCCCCAAACCAACTTCATCAAGAAATAATGATTGACCCGCAGCAGTGCTGCCGTTTAAATCCGCGCCATGAAAAAATTAATGTTTGTTCTTCTATCGTTTGTAATGCTGATGCTTTCTTCTTGCGGCGGTACCATGCCGAAGCTTTTTTGGGATGGTAACGATGGTGATGCCCGTTATGATAGTTCCGGAGCCATAAAAGGAAGCAGTGAGAAAAACAGTGAAAAACGCGCTGCCTTGGTGGTTCCTCCTGAATTGAGAGCTGAAATAGAACTGCCTGAGGCCAATGAAGTGGCCACACAAACGGATCCTGCTTTATTGCCCAAGAAATATACCGAAGCGGTTGCTGGGAAAGGCGTGGCCTTGGATGCGCGCGCTTATCCGGCTTCAGCCGATAAAGTCTTTTCCGCTGTAATTGATGCTATGACATCCTTGAATCTACCTGTTGAGTCGGTGGATTCGCGTAGTGGCATTGTCACCACCGACTGGGTTCGCAAAGGTGTGAATTCGAGCATTACTACGGTTTTGGGCGGCATGGTCGGTTTGAATAAGACACCGATCAAACATCGTTTTGTGGTGCGTGTGTTTCGCATGAAAGTGGCAGGGAAAGTGATGAGCAAGCTGGAGATTCGTGTGCTGTTGCAATCGTATATCGCCAAACACTGGGTCAATAAACCGGCCAATCGCAAGATTTCCCTGGAATTGTTTGCCGCCGTTGAAGAGCAGCTGACGCGCATGAAAGCCAATGCACCGTTGCGTGCTCCGATAGCGGATAGACCTGCGAGTGCTGATGCCGGTTTGGCGAGCCCTGCTTTGCCGAGTGTTGAGTTACCGGCTCAGTAATTGCTGCAAAGCCAAGCCCGGATCATTTTGGCGCATCAGTGATTCGCCAATCAGAAAACCATAGACATCAGCTTGATTCATGTGTTCAACATCGGACGTTGTAAAAATACCGGATTCGGTAATGATCGTTTTATCCTTGCCAATCTGACCCAATAATGAAGTTGTGGTGGCCAATGACGTTTCAAAGCTGTGCAGATTGCGATTGTTGATGCCCATGAGTTGGGTGTCGAGTATTAACGCGCGTTCCAACTCTGCTGCATTATGCACTTCGGGCAAAACAGATAAACCAAGCTCCATAGCACAGGCAGTTAGCTCTGCAGCCAATACATCATCCAGCATGGCCAGGATAATTAAAATCGCATCGGCCCCCATGGCTTTGGCTTCAATGATTTGATAAGGATCAAGCATGAAATCCTTGCGCAGAATGGGGATATCCACAGCTTTCCGAATGCTGCGCACATAGTCATCGTCACCCTGGAAGTATTTCACATCGGTCAATACGGATAAGCAGCTTGCACCACCGGACTCATACGACCGGGCGATAGCGACCGGATCAAAATCAGCACGAATAATCCCCTTGGAAGGGCTGGCTTTCTTCACTTCGGCAATGACGGCATTTTGCTTGTGATCGATCTTGTTTTTTAAAGCGCCAGAAAAATCCAATGGCGTGGCGCGCTTTGCCAGTTGTAATAACTCGGATTCGGATCGTTGCTGCTTGCACTGCGCAACCCATTCACGTTTGTACGCAGCAATTTCATTGAGAATCGAAGTCATAAAATTTTACCACAGCACCCCAGGGTGGCCTCTCTTGCTGCGCAATTCACCTTCAGTACGCAGAGTTTCGCAGAGTAAATCATAATCGATGTACCATCCTTTTGATGCCATCTTTGAGATGAACAGTGTTAAAATTAATCAGCAGGCCAAGTGATTTGTTGGTTAGTTTGAGATAGGTAAGTAGTTGAGCCTGATGAATGGGCAGAAGCTTATCTACGGATTTGAGTTCGACAATAACGGTGTCCTCAACTAATAAGTCGATTCGATAGCCTGCATCAAGGGTTAATCCATCATAAAAAACGGGTAGCTGAACTTGAGAATGCGCATGTATTCCGCGCTTCCTCAATTCATGCTGTAAACAAGTTTCGTAAATACTTTCCAATAACCCTGCTCCGAGAGTTGAGTGCACGGTCATAGCTGCATCAATAATTTCACCGCTAATTTTATTCAAAATTTGATTTTGACTTTCCTCTGCGTCCTCCGCGTCCTGGAGGTGAATTGCGTAGCAAGAGAGGCCACCCTGGGGTGCTGCGGTGAGAGGCTTCATGGTTTTGACTGTTGCGTAAAAGCGATCAATGCATCGAGTGTGTGTTGTACTTTGCCGGAGTCGATGGCGTGTGCTGCGATACCGATGCCTTCGCCGATGCCATTCACTTTGCCTGCGACCCACAGAGCAGCGCCAGCATTCAACAATACAATATCGCGACCGGCTCCCGATTGACCTGCGAAGATATGCCTTAGAATATCGGCATTGGTGGCGGCATCATCGCCGGCCAGAGCTTCGCTCACCGTGTAGGGCATGCCGAAGGCTTCCGGATCAATTTCAAAGCGGATGGGGGCCTGGCCTGCTTCAATAAGAATGGCATCGGTGATGTCAGTGGTGGTGATTTCATCGAGGCCGTCGCGGCCATGCACAATCAGGGCGCGTTTGCTGCCGAGTTGCAGAAGGGCATTGGCCACCAGTTCTAACTTGTCTTTGCTGTACACACCGAGCACCTGGTAGTCCGCTGCTGCGGGATTGGTCAACGGGCCTAAGATGTTAAACAGCGTGCGAACGCCCAACTCGCGACGCACCGGCCCTGCAAAGCGCATGGCGGGATGCAGCTTTTGGGCAAACAGGAAACCAATGCCGGTTGCATCAATACAATCGGCCACCTGTTGCGCTGAAATATCCAAATTCACACCAAGCGCCTCCAACACATCGGCAGCGCCGGATTTGGACGACATGGCACGGTTGCCATGTTTAGCAACTGGCAGGCCGCAGGCGGCCACGACAATGGAAACAGCGGTGGATACATTAAAGGTCTTGGCACCATCGCCACCAGTGCCACAGGTATCGACCAGACCGGTCGCTTTGGGTTGAATAGGCGTAGCAGCAGCGCGCATGGCCTTGGCTGCGCCGACAACCACTTCGGCAGATTCGCCGCGAATGGACAAGCCCATCAAAATCGCCGCAATTTGAGCCGGTGTAGCTTCACCATGCATGATGCTGGTAAATACCGCTTCGGCAGCCTCAGCCGTGATCGTTTTACCGGCTTGAATATCTTTGATAACTTGAATTGCAGTGTTGTGCATTGCTATTTCCTTTTTATTTACCGCAGAGGACGCAAGGGACGCAGAGGGTTTTCTTGTAATACAACAATACATTGTCTTTCCTCTGCGTCCTTCGCGTCCTCTGCGGTGAAAAAATCATATTTGAGTCGTAAGAAAGTTTTTGAGCATCTGATGGCCGTGTTCGGTGAGGATGGATTCGGGATGAAACTGCAGGCCAAAGGTCGGGTGTTCGCGGTGGCGC
>CAYOTF010000130.1:0-6909 GCA_964406805.1 uncultured Zetaproteobacteria bacterium
ATCATATTGAGATGATAGCATGGATACCATGCTATTCAAGTTTTACGAGTGATTTGTTTTGTCCGAGTGCAGCGCCTTGTTAGCAGTTTCTTTACTACGTCTGAGCTTTCTTGGGCATGAGATACCAGAGGACAAATCCCACTAAAAATAACGCTGGAATATCACCTAATAGGTTAGCCCTATCAGTTACGTCAACGATAGCTTGGGCTAGCATGATTCCAGCATGGACAATACTCGACCAGATCGTGAACCATATTAGGCTTGTATTCGCCATGGGATCTTTCGCAGCTCGAACCAAGAATATTCCCAATGTGACGTAAATACCCATAATCATTTGTTCGTATTCGGGCTGTGCCGGCGTCCAACTCCAACCCGAAGGCCATATCCACATCATCATTGCTGGCACACCCACAATAAAAATAACGCCAAATACATAAAGAGCAATTCTAAGATGCTTTAGCTTTTCTTCTTGTTGCATGATATTTCTCCTCTCTTGGTTGTTGAAACTGGAAAAACCAGTGTCACCCATTATGCCTACTTGACAGGAGGCATAATGGGTGACCCCTTTACCTCTGCTTCCATGGCGTTGATCTTCTCTTTGGCTTCAAGCGCAAGCAAAGTGGAATCATGGCTGGATAGAATACGTTCGTAATAGAGCTTGCTGATTTGCCGCTCCAAAGCGCGGACACTCCAGCTTTGTTCAATCGCTTCTTGTTGATACCATGCTCTGGCTTTGAGGGGTAATCCACACGAAGCAGCGTTCGATAATGTGTCCAACTCAATTCGGTACGCACTGCGTTCCGGTTTGGATAAGCAGTATAAAAGGAGCGCATATTTCTCAAATTGCGTACATCAAAGCCTTTGCCAAACTCCGTTGTCAGTTGTTTTGAAAGCTGTTGCAACTGTTGCTTGCCATAGGCCGCCCGTTGCTGCCCTTGTTGCTCATGTTCCACAATCAAATGGCCAACCTGCCAATAGCTTTGCACCATGGCGGTATTGACGGCCTGCCGAACCTGGTGGCGCGCCTGCCGGATAACGTCAGCAATATCCCGAAAGAGCAGGTGTGTGTCATGCGCAGTTTGTGTCTTGATATTTGTCTGATCGGTCACATCGCCCCTCGCCCAAGAACTGACTTTAAGCACTTTGATGCCATGAGCAAGAAAGCATCTTATTTGGATGCCTTTTTTACCTAACCACCAAGGAGCCTTCGGGACTAGTTTCGCGCATTTGTAACAGAGGGGCGTATCTCGCAAAGCAACATTAATACCCCCTGCGGATTAGAGTCTCAATAGTATGAATGCCGCGATTATCGTGCTATTACTATAAAACTTGGCAGCAATGCGCCGCTGAAGCAGCACCTCCAGCACATGCTGAATAGTTACACTGAGAATAGACTGTATGCTTGACTCTGCCACACAGACTTCCAATACTGCCGCCATGCGTATCATGGCTTTGATGGCTTTTTTCGCTTTGCAACTGACAGTATTTACCTGTGGGTTTGACATCCATGTGCATGCGATGGAGTCGGATGTGAGCCATATCGCGGAACATTCCGATGATTCAAACGGCCAACATAATCCCAGTTCTGCGCATCATGGTTGTCATCTGCATGCATCGCATACCTTTGCTGCATCGAGTAGCAAACAACACGGCATCGCGCCCTTAGTTTCTACAGAAAACTATCGTGTATTGGTTGATCTGAATCTAAAAACACTGCCCTTTCGCATAGAACACCCTCCCAAGACTCTGCACAGCTGATTTCTAAACTATAACAATGCCAGCATGCATCTGATTGATGCATCTGATTGATGCATCTGGTTGATACATCACGACGATGTTGTCGTGCTGGTCTTGTAGTTTGAAAAGAAGCTTCCTCGTTCATTATATATCTTATTTCACAGGGGGAAACTGTGCGCAAACGATTTTTTATGACTGGAATGCTATTATGCATTCACCCGATATATGCTCAGGCTGACAGCTTGCAGCAGGCCATGGAAACGGCCACTAAGCAGCATCCCATGCTGCAAATGGCCGAGCAACAAGTGGCTGTTGCCAAAGGGAACTTAAGCGAACAAAGCGCTTATGCCTACAATCCAGAGCTATCTTTGGAACCTCAACGCCGTCGCTTAAATGGCGGAGGCACGGCCAATGATTATTACATTACCCTGTCGCAGGGTATCGAAACTGCGGGCAAACAAGGCTTGCGCGAGCAATCGGCTCAAGCTGCATTGCAGGCGATGACTGAAAACAAAGCCAACACACGTCAACAACTGATGGTGGCAGCAGCACGCACTTACGTGGCGCTTTATTTTGCCGAGCAGGCATTTGATTTGCGCAAGCAGCAAAGCCGGATGCTCAAACGCGTCAATCATGCAGTGGCACTGCAACTCAAACTGGGTCAATCCAGTCAGCTTGATGCCAATCTGGCGCAATCGGCTTTTTCGTCAGCCTTGAATGCCACGACTGTGGCGAAACAGGTGTTAACCCGGAGTAAACAAGCTTACCGGGTTGCTCTGGGCAAGGTGAATACATCGGCGAATCGTGCCAAGCTTGTGTTGCCGGAATTGCAAACCAATTGGCAGCCGCCCAACGATGCCTATGCGGTTGCGTTGCAGTCGCGGCCGGATCTTTCAGTCTTGCGTTCAAAACTGGAACAATCCAATGCTCAGGCGGATTTAGCCAGCGCTAAACGCATGCCGGATATTACTGTCAGCGCCATGACTGGCCGTGAAGCGGGTGAAAACCTTATTAAATTGGGATTCAGCATTCCGATCCCTGTATTGAACAGCCACAAAGGAGCTTACCGGGCTGCCTTGGCCGAACAGGAGCGGGTAAGTACGGGGCTCGATTGGTCCACACAGCGATTGCGTTATGCCGTGCAAAGTGCAATCGATAATCATGCCAATACCATGCTGGCACTATCCGGCATCATCAGATCACACATGCAGCAGAGTGCGCAGAATACCATCAGCCTGGCTCAGAAAGCCTACGATGCTGGTGAGTTGGATCTGGAAGAGCTGGTCGTACATATCCGTCAGGGGCTCGATGCCCGCATGACGGCACTGGAAATCATACAACAGGCGTGGTTTGCACGCATTCGACTGGCCGAAGTGCTTGGTCATCCCGAATATATACTCAAAGGAATTCAGTCATGAACAATTCAGTTATGAACAATTCAACCATGAAAACAATAACGATAGTTTTATCAGCCATGCTGCTGTTTATCAGTGCGCCAGTCATGGCCGGTGAACATGGGCATGATCAAGAAGAATCCGGTCATTCCGATAAAGGGCATGCCGGCGAACATGGTGGCCATGAAGAAGGTGGCCTGATCAAACTGACTCCAGCTCAAATCAAACAAGCTGGCATTGTCACTGAAACCCTGACGATGCGTGCGGAGATGCAAACGGTGAGTGCGCCCGGCACAATCGCCTTTAATGCCTATGCTCTAGCTGATATTACGACAGTGGTCGATGCCATCGTGCATGCACGCCACGTGCGCTTGGGCGATCAGGTAAAAAAAGGGCAAAAACTGGTGACGCTGAACAGTACCGCACTCGCACAGGCTGAAGCGGGTTACCTCAAAGCCCGCGCCGAACACAATCGTAGCAGACAGGAGTTAGCACGGCTGAAAAAATTGGCGCGACAAAACATTGTATCCCAAGCCCGTTTGCAGCAGGCACAAAGTACCTATCAGGCCATGCATGCTAATTTAGCGGCTGCTCGGGCAAGTCTGTATTCTTATGGTTTGAATAAAGCGGATATTTCCAGCTTATTGAGACAGGAAGTGTATGGTCTGCTAACACTGCGTGCGCCACATGCGGGCACTGTTGTTGCTGATGATTTCCGTCTCGGCCAGCATTTGGCTGCAGGCTCGCGTTTGATGCAGATTGTCGATGAATCGTATGTCTGGGTGGAAGTCAAAATACCGGAAACGCTGTTGCCAAGCATTCGGGTAGGCCAAGCTGCATCGGTGATGCCGAAAGGTTCAAATGCGCATTACCAAGGCAAGGTGATCAATATTCATCATCAACTCGATGCCGTCACGCGCACTGCCGGTGTACGTTTGAGTATTCGTAATAATAATGACCAATTGCATCCGGGCATGTTTGTCAGCGCCGAAATTGGCACCAGTTCAGGTACAGAAGCGCTGTTGATTTCGTCACATGCAGTCCAGCGTCAGGGTAGCGAATTGATTGTTTTTGTGGAGGAGGAGCCGGGTCACTTTGAACGCCGTGAAGTGGAAACCAGCAAGGCCAGCATGGGCATGGTTGCGATTCGCAAGGGTGTAAAAGCGGGTGAACCCGTTGTTGTGCAGGGTGCATTTGTGCTCGCTTCAGAGTTGGCGAAAGCCGGCTTTGAAGTACACAACCATTGAGGTAACAGACTATGTTTCCTAAAATGATTGATGCGGCGATCAATAATCGCCTACTGATTCTCATGCTGCTGATTGGTTCGATGGCCTATGCTCTATTTGTCGTACCAAAACTGAATCTCGATGCCTTTCCCGATGTCACCAATGTGCAGGTGCAGATCAATACCGAAGCGCAAGGTCTGGCTTCTGAAGAAGTCGAGCAATTGATCACCTATCCGATTGAAGCGGTGATGTACTCCTTGCCGGATGTGGAGGAAGTGCGTTCGATTTCCAAAACAGGTTTATCTGTGATTACCGTGGTGTTCAAAGAAGGTACGGATATTTATTTTGCTCGCCAGTTGGTGTTTCAAAAGCTGCAGGATGCCCGTCAGACGGTGCCAGCCTGGGCAGGCACACCCAAAGTCGGACCCAACACATCGGGGCTTGGCCAGGTATTTCAGTACATTATCAAAGCCGATCCTGAGGCTGGTTATGATGCTTTAACACTGCGCGCCTTAAACGACTGGGTGGTGAAGCTGATGCTGATGCCCGTTGCAGGCGTGACGGATATCCTCTCTTACGGTGGTGAGGTGCGCCAATATCAAGTGCAGCTCAATGCCGAGCGCTTGCTCTCCTACAATCTGCATGTGGCCGATGTGGTCACGGCTATTGAAGCCAATAATCGTAATGCTGGTGGCTGGTATTTACCGCAGGGCGATGAGCAGTTGGTGATTCGTGGTGTGGGCTGGGTGCCCGGTGGCAAGGATGGTCTTGCAGCGATTGCAGCTATTCCTGTTAAAACCGTCAATGGCACGTCGATTCGTGTACGCGATGTGGCCGAAGTGGCCTTTGGCGGAGAAATTCGTCAGGGCGCAGTCACCATGACGGAACGTGCTGCCGATGGCAGCGCTAAATCGCTCGGTGAAGTGGTTGTGGGTATTGTGCTCAAACGCTTTGGTGCGAACACCAAAAACACCATTGATGATGTGAAATCACGTTTGGAAATTGTGCAAAAATCCATGCCGAAGGGTGTCACCATTCAACCGTTTTACGATCAGTCCGATTTGATCAATAAAGCCGTTTGGACGGTAGAAAAAGCGCTGCTCGAAGCCTTCGTATTGATCATTATCATCTTGTTTTTATTCCTGATGAATGTGCGGGCGGCGACTCTGGTGTTGTTATCCGTACCCATCTCGGTGTTATCCGCCTTGGCGTTGATGGAGTATTACGGTATTTCAGCCAATCTGATGAGTTTGGGCGGCTTGGCGATTGCGATCGGCATGATGGTTGATGGCTCGGTGGTGATGGTGGAAAACATCTTCAAACATTTGGAGAAAGTGAAAGAAAGTGATCATGGCATAGCATTACGCATCACCGAGGCCTCCAAAGAGGTCGCAAGGCCGGTGCTGTTTGCGGTGTTGATTATTTTGTTGGTGTTTACGCCGTTATTTTCACTCGAAGGTGTGGAAGGCAAAATGTTTACACCGATGGCGCTGTCGATTTGTTTCGCCATGTTTGCTTCATTGCTGGTAGCGCTGTTTGTGATGCCTGTATTGGCAACCTATGTGTTCACCAAGGGTATCGTGCATAAAGAAAGCCCGGTGCTGGCTCCGATTGCACGCGCTTACCATCGTCTGCTGCGCTCAGCCTTAAAGGCGCGCAAGAAAGTTGTCGGTGGTGCGGCTGTGGCTTTTGTCCTAAGCATCGCCATTGTCCCCTTTTTGGGTACAGAGTTCGTGCCTGAACTGGAAGAGGGCACGCTGGCTGTTCGTGTAACACTGGCTCCATCCTCATCGTTGGGCTTTGCCAAAGATACGGGGCAAAAGTTGGAGAAGATACTGGTTGAATCATTTCCGGAAGTAACCTATGTCTCATCGCGTGTAGGACGTGCAGAAATTGGTGGTGATCCGGAGCCTGTATCCAACGTCGAGCTTTTTATCGGTCTGAAACCTGTTGAAGAGTGGACAAGTGCCAGCAACAGGTTGGCTTTGCAGAAGCTAATGCGCGAAAAAATGGAAGTGGTGCCTGGCTTGTTGATTGCATTCACCCAGCCTATTGCCATGCGTGTGGATGAGTTGATTTCTGGTGTCAAAGCTGCTTTGGCGATCAAGCTCTTTGGCCCTGATCTCAAAGTATTAGCGACGATGGGCAAGAAAATCGAAACGCTGACCAAGACGGTTAAGGGTACCCGTGATGTGGCGATGGAGCAGATTGAAGGCGAGGCGCAATTGGTGATTCGCCCGGATCGCGCCAAGTTGGATCGTTATGGTATTCCGGTTGATGATGTGATGTCCCTGGTTGCCGATGCCATTGGTGGCGCAACGGCAGGGCAAGTGATTTCCGGCAACGAGCGTTATAATATCTATGTGCGTTTGGCCAAGGGTTTTCGTGATAATGCGGAAGCGATTGGTAGTTTGATTTTGCAAGCACCAAGTGGAGCGTGGGTGCGATTGCAGGATGTTGCATCGATTGGCGTAGAACAGGGGCCACCGATGATCAGACGCGATGATGTGCAGCGCCGGGTGGTGATTCAAAGCAATGTCGAAGATCGGGAT
>CAYOTF010000130.1:6919-8080 GCA_964406805.1 uncultured Zetaproteobacteria bacterium
GGTGGCAGAATTGGATCAGCGCATCCAAAATGAAATCGATTTACCACCGGGATATACGGTGGTATTTGGCGGTCAGTTTGAGAATCAACAGCGGGCTCAGGCCAAGTTGATGATCGTGGTACCGTTATCGTTGTTGATGATCTTTATCCTGCTGTATTTCATGTTCCATTCTGTCGGTCAGGCCACACTGATTATGCTCAATGTGCCAATGGCATTAATTGGTGGCATTGTGGCGTTGTGGGCATCTGGTCAATATTTATCAGTGCCATCGAGTATCGGTTTTATTGCTTTGTTCGGGGTCGCTGTGCTCAACGGCGTGGTGTTGGTTGATGCGATCAACCGTCATCGGGGCGATAGCAGGGATATTGATGAAGCCATTTGCAATGGTGCCGAGAGCCGTTTGAGGCCAGTGCTGATGACTGCCATGATTGCCGGCTTTGGGCTTGTTCCATTGTTGCTGGCAACCGGTATTGGTTCAGAGATTCAGAAACCACTGGCCACTGTGGTTGTGGGCGGTTTGGTATCGTCGACTCTGCTGACGCTGTTTGTATTACCGTGTCTGTTTGGCCGCTTCAGTGGAGGTAAATAACAAATGATGTTTTCACAATCGCATTGGTTGCATGGGTTTGGCAGAATGCGAGTTGATGCATACTGATCGATATATGTTAACCCGAATGGCGCACTACGCATGAGCCATGCCGGTCACAATCACCATTCTTCCTTGAACGCCGCCTTCTGGTTGACGGCGGCGTTCGCTGTGGTGGAATTGGTTGGTGGGCTCATGGCCAATTCATTGGCTTTGTTGGCCGATGCCGGTCACATGGTTTCCGATGTCGCAGCCTTGGGTTTGGCGATGCTGGCCAACCGTATTGCTTCGCGTCCGGCGCATGCTCGGATGAGTTACGGCTATGGCCGTGCCAAGGTGCTGGCTGCACAACTCAGCGGTTTCATGCTGTGGGTGCTCAGTGCATGGATTATCTGGGAGGCCATCGACAGGCTCTCCAATCCGCCGGAGGTTCAAGGTGGCATGGTCATGCTTATTGCAGCTGTTGGGTTAATGATCAATTTGATCATTATGCGCTGGTTGCATGGCAGCCATGATCTTAATACCCGGGCTGCATATTGGCATGTATTGGGTGATGCGTTGGGCTCTGTGGCGGC
>CAYOTF010000131.1:0-7959 GCA_964406805.1 uncultured Zetaproteobacteria bacterium
GCCATTGGGGCTGATTTTCACATTCGTAAGGCGCACTTTAATGTATGACTTTTTACCATTCACCCGACGTTTGTATTTCGCCCATGATTTGTAATCATGTTTCGCTGTTTCGAATGCCTTATGATAATGACTCAAATAAGCGCTACTATCGCGTGACTGCCAATCTTTGCGCCACATCTCCAAACTTTCACGAACAGATTTCATGCCTGCACGAGCCTGCTTGGGCACGGGGCGTTTTTTAATCCGTGCCGGTTTAACTGCTTTTGTCGCAGCTTTCACCCGAGGCGCTGTTTTATGCAGTGTAGGTGCTTTATGTAGCACGGGTGTTTTACGTGTACTCACCATAGCTGCCTTGCTTTCGTTTGCCGCAAGCATGGTGGCCGGACGACCGACAATACTGGGCCAGGTAGTCAACTTCGCCGATTTCAGGGGCAGCGTTGCAGACTTCGATGCAATAGTTTCCAAAGCTGCCGGGTTAAGCACAACCTGCCCATCTACAATCTGCTCACCCTCAGGCATCGTTGTTTGACTGGCATTCAAGCTCGCCACAAACACAGCCAAACGCTGATTGGCTTCATCCAGCCCAGAGCTGATCCGGGCTTGCTTCAAACGACCAATATCATCGTTAGCCGCATGCGCATAATGACCCGCCCGCTCCGCAGCCGCTACCGATTGCTTGCGGTAAGCTTCGGCGCGAATCAATGCCGCCAAACGATTTTTTTTCACCGCATCGCCACTTAACAAAGCCAGTGCTTTTTTTGTCTCACCCTGATTCATGGCCATCACAGCCAACAGGATTTCTCTCTCACCCTGTGGCAATGATTTTACCGCATCGCTATCACCGGCCTGCAGCAACTGATACACAGCCTGATTATGGATCGGGCTTGACGTCGCCTCCGATACATCCCACGGACTCAATAGGCCAGCGACAACCATCAATAATGATACAACGATAATGATACGATTCATTAATTATCCACCGGGCTATTCACTTCTACAATCGATTGCGGTTTACTTACTGCCTGAATGCGTTGCGCTGTTTTCCTGGGCATGGTTTCAACCCTCACCGCTTCCGGCGCTGTTACATGATCGGCAGCCAACAGTTTCTCTGATATGGCATCAAACGAAACATACGCCTTTCGTGTCGCTGCTTTGGGCACATTGTAACGCAACCATCGAATCAGATCCGTCCACACATCTGAGATTTGAGCTGGACTCGGCATAATACCTGCAAACGGCAGCTCAACGGTAATCACTGGAATCTGATGCTGAACACCTGCAGAGTTACCGAGAGAGCCTGGATACACACCGATCAATTTTAAATTCAAATAGCCCAAACGACCCGGACCATCCGGCGGCCCGTCAAAATCCAACAAACCAAACGGGGCATGCACAGATACAATCACATCGGGTTGAAAGTCACGGATTTCTTCATACAGCCAACGGCTTTCCGGCTCACTCAAGGGAGCTGTGCCCGGATAACGGCGTGGATCATGACCTGTTTTCTGCCAATAACTCGCCGTGCGTTTGTACCAGTCCGGCGTAGGCATATTACGATTCAAATCCACCCCATGCGCATTCATGCGTTTTGAAGGATGATTGAGCAACAGGCCATCCGGATTCAAGAGCGGAGCAACATGCCAGTGAAACAGGCCGGAATGATATTTATCCAGCGTCTGCATCCATTTGAACACAATACTGACTGCCGCATATTCATCACCATGCGTGCCACCAATCATCAACACTCGGGCAATCGGTTTACGCCGCTTTAATAAGGGCGGATATTCTTTCATCAACAACGCCTGACCGCGCACCGAGCGCGCACCAGTATCCGACAAATGACGATTCAAACAGGCTTGAATACTGACACTGCCCAGCTTTCTGCCGATGCGCTTGCATTCTGCGGCAACCGGATTTTCCATGTTTGCCTGTTGAGTCGTTATTGCAGCAGTTTGCATGTCCTGCTCCGTCGCCTCGCCCATGCCGCAAAGAAGCACCAGCATCGCGGCAAGCGATAGGGAACAGAACCATGAACGTAACATCAACGAACAATATCTATCGCCTCTCACGAACACCAGCTAAGCCGACAGCATAAAATGCTTTTGAGCCAACATATGCAGGCCAGACAAGGTCAAATAAGGCAGATGGTGATCGATCTGAGGCAGATCATCGATTAACAATGAAATCAGACCACCGGTCGCAATCAACGGTGCATGCGCATAGCCGGGCTCCTGACGCAGGCGTTGAATCAAGCCGGAGATTGCATCCACCGCTGCCCAATAACTGCCCGACTGCAAACTGCTGGTGGTATCCCGGCCAATCAGCGTATCGCTGCGCTTGATGGATACTTCCGGCAACTTGGCTGCACGTCGGCACAAGGCACTCAAAGCAAGCTCAATACCCGGCATAATCAGGCCGCCGGCGTAATGACCTTGCCGGGAAACCAGATCAAAGGTCGTGGCTGTGCCACAGTCGAGCACAATCGACGGCGCGCCAAACAACTCCCGTGCCGCAATCGCATTGACAATGCGATCCGCCCCTACTTCTCTAGGGTTTTTATAATCCACCGCCATACCTGTTTTAACCTTGCTCGAACCCACAAAGGCAGGCCGTTTGCCACAAATGCGTTCGCAAGCATCCGCCAGAGGAGCATCCAAATGCGGCACTACACTGGCCACCATAATACCCGCCACCTGAGCAGCGGCATGTCCCGATTGCTCAAACATACCGTGCAACTGCCAGGCTAACTCATCGGATGTCATCTGACGTTCACTCGATAAACGCCAGTCGGTGATCAACTCACCGGCTTCAAACAGCCCAAACACCATTTGTGTATTGCCGATATCAGCCACCAATAAAGCTTGCTGCACTGTCGATTTCTGCTGCATCGTTTCGTTCGTCATAATGTTTCACTCATCATAATAATTCCAAATCCCCTGCCATGATGCGTTGCATGCCCGACGACGTATGCAATAATAGCGCCCCATCATCATCCAGAGCGCTGGCAATGCCTTCAATATAACCATTCCCATGATGCACCCGCACTTTGCCACCGGACGCGGCATGTGCCTGCCACCAGGCCACACGCAACGGCGCAAAACCATCGCTCAAATAAACGTCATACCATCGATCCAGCGCCTCCAGCACGGCCACGGCAATCTCCAATTTCGATATGCGCGGTTGAGCTGAAATCGTCGTCATATCAGTTACCGCCTGCGTGATGTCACTGGGCCAACCGCCCACAGGCGCTTTTAAATTGATCCCGAACCCCAGCACCACCGCATGCACATGGCCGGGTTCGGCACGCATTTCGGTCAAAATACCGGCCACCTTGGCACCACGGAACAACAAATCATTCGGCCATTTGATACGCAAGTCCGGCGCATACACACTCAACGCTTCGTGCAAGGCTACAGCGGTAAGCAACGATAATTGTGGCACCTGCTCTGGCGGCAAATCTGGCCGCAACAAGACGCTAGCGGCCAACGATTCCGGCATGGTATGCCAAACGCGCCCCATACGCCCTTTACCGTGCCGCTGATGATTGGCAAAAATCACCAATCCTTCATCCGCTCCAGCCTCCGCCTGCTGCATGATATCCTGATTGGTGGAACCGGTTTCCTCCAATACCACAATCTTGCGGCCAATGCGTTGATTTGATAATCGCGCCTGCAATACGCCAGCGCTAAACACCTCCGAATGCAACACATAGCCTTTACCACCATGAGCCTGAATATCCACACCATCCGACCTTAAACGTTGAATATGTTTCCAGATACCTGCACGCGACACATCCAGTTCATGAGCCAGATCATCGCCCGACACCGGCTTTTCACTCAACGCCAAGCGCGTCAAAATATGTTCACGCAGCGGGTTCATGGATTTAGATGAACCCTGATTCAGTTTGGACATTCATTGGCTTTGCTTGGCTATTCATAATACGCATGGATAAATCCAGCGACGGTGCCGAATGTGTAATCGCACCAATGGCAATCCGGTTCACACCGGTTAAAGCATACTCACGCGCGTTGGCCAGCGTGATATTACCGCTGGCCTCCAGTAAAATTGAATCCGGCACCATGCCGCGCGCCTGCGCAACCATAGCCGGCGACATATTATCCAGCAGCAGAATATCTGGACACACCGCTACCGCTTCCGCCACTTCATCCAGCGTTTCGCATTCCACTTCAATCCAGACATCGTGTCCGGCCTGATAACAGGCGTGGATTGCATCGGTAATTGAGCCACAGGCTTCGATATGGTTTTCCTTGATCAACATGCCACTGGACAAGTCCATACGATGATTGATGCCACCGCCATGGCGCACTGCCTGCTTCTCCACATGCCGCAAGCCGGGTGTCGTTTTACGTGTATCGACGATGGTACAAACAGTCCCTTTCACCGTCTCAACAAACTGATCTGTAGCGGTCGCGATGCCGGATAAATGCTGCATAAAATTAAGCGCTGTACGCTCAGCCGCCAATAACGCCCGCAGCGAGCCGGTAAGCTCGCACAACACATCACCCGATTGCACCCGATCACCATCCGCCACACGCCAGTCGCGTGCAATCGTTGCATCAACCGCAGCAAACACTGCGTCGGCAAGCCGCAAGCCCGAAAGTCTGCCAGCCGCTTTAGCTGTAATGCAGGCGGTGCCATATTTATCCGCAGCAATTGTCGCAATCGCGGTTTGATCATCATCAACCGCATCTTCTGCCAGCGCTGTCCGAATCAAATCAAAGGGAATGGAATCAGAAACAACAGAGTCAGGAGTCATAAGAGAGGAAATAGCCATTGCCCTGACTCTAGGAATCAACCCGGTGATTGGAAGCAAAGAAGATCAATCAGCATATCAAAAGCGAAATGACAAACCTGTTTTATAACTGGTATCGATATGTTTAATGCCTAGCGGCGGACGCGAATCCTGTGCCATTTCAATCACAATCTTCAGATCAAGACGATCGCTCAAAGCCACATGCAGGGCGGCATCATCGAGCAAACGATAATCCGACAACGCTCTCCATGCCGGTTGATAATACACCGTATTTTGCAAACGAATGCGCTCATTGATGACATAACGCACCGATAAATATGAGTTGCCGCGCCACAACTGCGATACAGGTGCAATGCCGGCTGCTGCACGCAAAGCCTCATGTTCAAAAAAACTACCGAGGCCGACATGCCATTCCAGCTGTCGATTTTTAAAGGACCAGCGCAGACCGCCACCCAGCAAGGTGCGCAATTTGAGCCGCGCAAACTCATCCTGCTGCGCTTGTGCAAACGCTTCCAGCGCCCAGGTTTCATTCCAGTCATAACGATGGCGCAAATGTACAAATGATTTATTGGTATCGCGCACACCACGGCTATTGCCATAACTGATACTGCCAACCAGCATTTCTCGATGCTGACCATGTTGCCAGATCACATGACCATTGGCTTCGCCGCGCACTTTATCACTATTGCCCGAACTGCCACTGAGCGAGAAACCGGTTTTGCCCGCTACACCATCACCGTCAATCACCAGATCCAGATCCTCGGCATTGATAATCGCCCAAGCCTGTGAGGGTAGTAGTTGAATTGTTACTATCAAAAATAAGAAATAAAACATCATTCGCATGCGCCAATGCTAACCTGCCAAATGAAAATTACTGCTGTGGATTCAAGCTCATGCACGCAAGCCAAGACAAGCCCGGTGATATCGCATGTCAAGTGGCTGACAAATCAATTAAGTCGCCGTAGCCAACCCCAGTCCTACCACTTTTTTATTCGACTCCTCAATAATACGGTCAGCCTGAGCCTGTAGTTGTTTGGCTGAAAGCGGCGGCTCTGAGCTGGAAACAAGCACACAACGATCATGCAACGCTTTTTCCAACACATCAGACTGCCAGCTCATGGCATCGGGATTCAACAGTATCAACACACTAAAAAAGTCAGCCATTTGAACAATGCGTATCAAATGCCCCAAGGGTGAATCCGCAAACAAACTATCCGGCAAGTCAAATTCATGATGATTGGCCACAACATCGATAATGATTTGCGGCAAAGCCCACTTTATACAGACTCGCTGCCCAAGCTCTGAATGGTTAAATCCATACAGTTCTCGCTCACTCTGAACCAGTTCTGCGGGTGTCTGCCAGTGTGTATCTTCAACCATATTCAATTGATCTGAGGCTTTGTCAAACAACACGAAACGTCCAATATCATGTAATAAACCACACAGATATGCCTGCTCCGGATTAACCTCAAGCGCCGGTGCAGCCTGTGTAATGAGCTTGGCTCCCACAGCCACTTGTATGGAATGCACCCAAAGGCTTTTCTCGCTCGCCGTCGTAGGTAAAAAAATACGCATGACCGCCATTGACCTGATAAAATCAGTGACTGATTTCACGCCTAGCCTTACAACAGCCTCTCGCAGACTGGTGATCGGGTTTATTGGCGAGCTACTCACTGAGTTACTAAGCCTGATGATACGCAAAGCAAAGGTGGGATCATCTTGAGCCAGCTCAAGCACTTGTTCAAAATAATCTTCATCTCCGGCATCAAGCCCCAGCAAACGCACAATCACGCTGGGTAGGAGCGGCAATTCTTCTAATCGCCGCTCTAAATCGGACATACTTTTCATAGGCTTATTTATAGGTGATTAGGCCATAAAAATCAAGTTACGCCGGCAGCGATTTTGGCTTGAATAAATTGCGTGTGATGCAAACCCATCAAATCAGCCATGCGCCGGATAATCTGTTCTTCATACGGATCGACATGACCATCGGCCAAGGCCACTGCCCACAGCTCTGTTAAAATTGTCAGCCGTTCATCTGTGCTGAAGCCTTTGACCACCACCGAGGTAAACTGATGCATGTCCAAAGCCTGCTCTACTTTTTCCGTAGCTTGTTTAATCAATGCATCTACCTCAGCAACATCCAAAGCAAATCGCTGCTGCAAACGCCGGATGATTTCATTGCGCTCCGAATCCTGCAGTTGCCCATCCATACGCATGATTTCCACCATCAATGCTGCCACAGCCAACGACACATCATGTTGACGATCATCAACCGGACTCTCTGCTGCTTTTTTCCACATCTGTTTGAGTTTCTGAATCATGACATCTCCACAATAAAATACGCCCAAGCCTATACCTATAATCATGCGCATACCCATGCATGCGAAAAGATGATTGGCGATGTAATGTTTAGCAGACACTGCCGACCGAGCACTACAGATCAGGAGACCTATACCCCATGAAAATAAATCATTACTTACAAATGCTCGCCTTCGGCATCACCACGGCTATGTTTATCTCCAGTGCCTACGCCGCTGAAACCTTGCATGCGGTGGGTTCAACCACTGTCATGCCCATCATGTCAAATGCTGCGACTGCCTTTCGCAAGATCCACCCTGATATCACTATTACTGTTTCCGGTGGTGGCTCCGGTGTCGGCATTGCATCGATGATCCAGCATACCGCCCAGATCGGCATGGCCTCGCGTGAAACAACAGCCGGTGAATTAAAGCAGTTGGACAATCAGGTGGATAATATTGTCATCGCCCGTGATGCAGTTGCGGTCGTGGTATCGAAAGCTATTTATCTTGCTGGCATTACACACTTATCGCTGGCTCAAATCGCTCAGATTTATCGCGGTAAAATCACCAACTGGAAACAACTCGGGGGACCTGATGCTAAAATTCTGGCCATCGACAAAGAAGCCAGCCGTGGCACTCGTCATGTCTTTGCAGAAGCCGTACTCGGCAGCGCCCATGCGCGTGCACCGGGGGCATCGCTCATTTCAGGCTCCAACAATGAAGAACAAGCCATTGTCGCACGCAGTAAGCAAGCCATCGGCATGCTCTCCAATGCCTGGCTCAACGATCAGGTGCGCGGCATTGCGATTGATGTTGATGGCGTGGGCATCAAACCAACTATTGAACAAATCCGCAACGGTCGCTACCCCATTAGCCGTGGAT
>CAYOTF010000132.1:0-7867 GCA_964406805.1 uncultured Zetaproteobacteria bacterium
AATCGAGCGCCGCAAATCGGTCCGCCGCACGCATGATCGCGACGAATTCGCTCGTGCAAACCGGCGTGAAATCAGCCGGGTGCGAAAAGAGGATCAACCACCTTCCACGAAAGTCAGTAAGCGACTTGACCCCTTGTGTGGTGCGCGCCGTGAAATTTGGCAGCGTGTCGCCGAGCCTCGCCGGTCCACATGGCGTTCGCTGCCCGCTTTGATCGTCCAATTCCATGGCCTTCCATCCGTCGAAGAGGAAATATGCCACGGCTCAACAATTGACGCAACACGGTTACACGATTATATCATACACGTAATTGTGAAATCATAGGAACATGTCATGGCCGCTGCGCCTAACGATCTCGTCGTCGTCCGTGCCACCGCCCAGATTACCGCCAGCCTGATCGGTGATACCCCACGCCCTGTCGTGCACAGCTTCTTCGACGAAGTCACCTTTACCGCAAGCCATGTCGTCCATGATCCGGCGACGAGGGTGGCGGCGATCATCGACTCGGTGCTCAATTTCGATCCCGCTTCGGCGCGCACGGGGCACCAAGGCGCCGACGCGATCATCGCCTATGTCCGAGCCCAAGGGCTGAGCGTCGAATGGCTGCTTGAGACTCATGCCCATGCCGATCATCTCTCGGCAGCGCCCTATCTGCAGCAGCAATTGGGCGGCAGGATCGCGATCGGGCGTGCCATAACCGCCGTTCAGCAGACCTTCGGCACCTTGTTCAACGAAGGCGGTGATTTCCAGCGGGACGGATCGCAGTTCGACCATCTGTTCGACGACGGCGACAGCTTCACGATCGGCAACTTGACAGCGACTGTGCTCCATGTGCCAGGCCATACGCCCGCCGATCTTGCCTATGTGATCGGCGATGCGGTTTTCCCCGGTGATACGATCTTCATGCCCGATTTCGGGACTGCGCGGGCGGATTTTCCCGGCGGCGATGCCCGGCAGCTTTTCCGCTCGATCCGGCGGCTGCTCTCTCTCCCGCGCGCGGCCCGAATATTTCTGTGCCACGACTACAAAGCACCAGGTCGCGACGCCTTCGCGTGGGAGACGACGATCGGTGGCGAGCGCGATAGCAATGTCCATGTCCATGACGGCATCGAAGAGGACGGCTTCGTCGCGATGCGCACGGCGCGCGATGCGACGCTCGACATGCCGCGCCTGATCCTGCCGTCGATCCAGGTCAACATGCGCGCGGGGCATTTGCCCGCGCCGGAGGCGAACGGCACGCGCTACCTCAAGATTCCGCTCGACACGGTCTGACGGCGGGTGCTCGACATGACCCAATATATCCTCGGCGTGTTGTCGGGCGTGCTGGTCGGCTTCACGCTCGGGCTGGTCGGCGGCGGCGGGTCGATCCTCGCGGTGCCGCTGATGGTCTATCTGGTCGGCGTCGCCAGCCCGCATGTCGCGATCGGCACCAGCGCGCTCGCCGTCGCCGTCAATGCCGCAACCGGACTTGCCAGCCACGCTCGCGCCGGGACCGTCAAATGGCGGTGTGGGTTGATGTATGCCAGCGCGGGCATCCTCGGCGCGCTGGCGGGATCGACCGCGGGCAAGGCGTTTGACGGGCACAAGCTGCTATTCCTTTTCGCGATCGTGATGATCGTGGTCGGCATCGTGATGTTGCGTGGGCGTAAGAATAAGGGTGTCGAGGGTGCCGAATGCACCCGCGAAAATGCGCCCAAAGTGCTCGGTTACGGCCTTGGTACGGGCATCTTTTCGGGCTTTTTCGGTATCGGTGGCGGCTTTCTGATCGTGCCCGGACTGGTGGCGGCGACTCGGATGCCGATCATCAACGCGGTTGGCACCAGCCTGATTGCGGTAACCGCGTTCGGGCTGACGACGGCCGCCAACTATGCCTGGTCCGGTCTGATCGACTGGCCGCTCGCGGGCGTGTTCATTGTCGGCGGTATCGTCGGCGGGTTTGGCGGCACGGCGCTTGCCGAGCGCCTGTCGGGAAAGGGCGTGCTGACCACGGTGTTCGCCGGGCTGATCTTCGTGGTTGCGGCCTATATGCTCTGGCAAAGCGCGTCGGCGCTCATGGGGCCGAAATGACAGCGATCCCCGACAAGGAGGCGAGATGCCGCGCCGTGGAAAGCCTGATCGCAAGCGGCAAGGGCGTGTGCGAGAGCTGTCGGATCGTCGGCATTTCGGAACGAACGCTGGCACGTTGGCGTAAGCTCGAACGCAACTCGGCCGTCGCATAACGACGGATGCGGAGAGGACCTCTCTCACAGGGTTTGATCAATGAAGTCCTTGCCTACGGTAGTCGCAAGCGAGAGGTAGAGAGATCCGAAATTGCCGTGACGGGTTGAGGGTCGAGAGAGAGGCTCACGACCGGACCCGTCATGGAGGTCAGTCCCATGAATGCTACCCAAGTCCTTCCTGCCGCAGCCAGCGGCAGCCGCCCGCCGGTGTCCGGTGCTTACAAAGTCGATATCTCGCGTGGCGAGCGGATTGGTCGCGTTTCGTCCGAATGGTTCTCGCGACCCGACGACGAGCGCTATTTGTCATTAAGCGCGCTTTACGAAGCCGTCCGGGCTCGCGCCGAGCGCGCCACCGCTCGCACCGTCGAGACCCGCCAGGTCCGGGTCGAAGCGAGCCGCGACGATGCCGAACGCCTCTCGCTTGTAGTGCCGGGGCGTGACAAGCCGATCGCGCCCACCCATTGGTCGTTCGGTCAGATGGCGAGCTTGGTCGGTGCGCCGGCCGGCTATCTGCGGCAGCTGCCCGCCGCGCTTGCCGGCATCAACCTGCAGCACGGTCTACTCGCCCATCGCGGCGAGCTCATCAAGACGCTCGAGGCCGACGATGGCCGGATCGAACTGCGCGCCGTCACCGGACCCGATTATGGCCGCATCTGGGATCACGAGCTGGTCGCCGCCGTCATGCGGATTGCCGGCGACGGCACCGGCGACACGCGCTGGAAGGTCCCAGGCCTGCTCGACTGGTCGACCATGACCCACAACCCGTTTGTCGAGGTGACCAAGGATACCACGACGCTCTATGCCAGCGACCGTGACGTCTTCCTGTTTCTGGTCGACGACGCTCACCCGATCGAGGCCGGCCGACTGCCCAACGGCGATCCTGACCTCTATTTCCGAGGCTTCTATTGCTGGAACAGCGAGGTCGGCTCGAAGACGCTCGGCATGGCCAGCTTCTATCTCCGGGCGGTCTGCATGAACCGCAACATTTGGGGGGCCGAAGGCTTCGAGGAAATTTCGATCCGCCATTCCAAGTTCGCCGGGCATCGCTTCTCGAATCAGGCCGCGCCAGCGTTGGAGCGGTTCGCGTCGTCCTCGCCCGCGCCGTTCATGGCAGGCATCCGCGCGGCGCGCGAGGCGATCGTCGCCCGCAAGGACGAGGACCGCGAAGGGTTCCTGCGCAAGCGCGGCTTCTCCAAGGCCGAGGCCGACCGCGTCATCAAGACCGTGCTCGACGAGGAAGGCAGACCACCGGAATCGGTGTTCGACTTCGTGCAAGGGATCACTGCCGTCGCACGCGACAAGCCGCACCAAGACGCGCGGCTCGAGCTCGAAGGCAAGGCGGCAAAACTGCTCGCCAGCGTGCGCTGATCCGTGGAGTCGTAGAGCCGTGGAGCCGATTTTCCGGCTTGACGGCTTTGCGGCTTCGCTGGCGGCCGTCTTACATTGCCTCCGGGCGAGAGGCGGTTACGTTGTGCCAAGGGAGACACGAGATCAGTCAGACCGCGACATGCACTTGCGGACAGGTTTCGATCACCACAGTCGGTGAGCCGATCAAGGTGTCCGCTTGCCATTGCAGATCATGTCAGACCCGAACTGGAAGCGCCTTCAGCGTGGCCGTCTTCTTTGCGCGCACCGAAATAAAGCGCTCTGGGGTTACCCAAGTCTATACGCGGCCGGGGGACAGCGGCAAGTCAGTCGAGTTTCACTTCTGCTCGCGCTGCGCCTCGACCGTATTCTGGTATCCCGAGTTTCGACCCGAGTGGGTCGGGATTGCCATAGGCTGCTTCAAAGACCGGCAGTTCGCACCAACCCAGGAGGTCTACGAACAGGGTCGGTTTGAATGGGCCCGCGTCATCATTGACCGCAACGCGAAAAGCTAGCCGGCAGCCCCGCTCGAGCATTTTTCGTGACGAGAGGGATCTTCTCTCGGATGTAATCCATGGACGGCAGTTGAGAGAGGAAGAGCGCCGGAACGGCTTCGTGACGGGTTGAGGGTCGAGAGAGAGTCTTCCGGCCGCCCGTCATGGAGAATGACCATGGCTCAAGTGAAGAAGATCGTCCTGTCGTCGTCGCGGGACATCCCGTTCGACAAGCTGGTGATCAGCCAGTCGAACGTCCGCCGGATCAAGGCCGGCGTTTCGATCGAGGAACTCGCCGAGGACATCGCCCGTCGCACGTTGTTGCAGAGCATCACCGTGCGGCCCGTCGTCGATGCCGAAGGCGTCGAGACTGGCATGTTCGAGATTCCGGCCGGCGGCCGCCGCTACCGCGCGCTGGAGCTGCTGGTAAAGCAGAAGCGCCTCGCCAGGACCGCACCCATCCCGTGCGTGGTGCGGGAAGCAGGCATCGCCGAGGAAGACAGCCTCGCCGAGAACGTCCAGCGCGCGCCGCTCCATCCCCTCGACCAGTTCCGCGCCTTCCTCGCGCTGCGCGAGAAGGGTCAGTCGGAGGAGGAGATCGCCGCTGCGTTCTTCGTGCCTGTTGCGGTCGTCAAGCAGCGGCTGCGCCTGGCGTCGGTGTCGCCCAAGCTGCTCGACGTCTATGCCGAGGACGGCATGACGCTGGAGCAGTTGATGGCGTTCACCGTCAACGCCGACCATGAACGCCAGGAACAGGTGTTCGCGCGGCTTTGCCAGTCCTACGAAAAGCAGCCCTACGCGATCCGCCGGATGTTGACCGAGGGCGCTGTGAAGGCCACCGACAAGCGCGCTCAGTTCGTCGGAATCGACGCCTATGTCGAGGCTGGCGGGACGATTCTGCGCGATCTGTTCGAAACCGATCACGGCGGCTGGCTGCAGGACGTGGGACTGCTCGACATGCTCGTGGGCGAGAAGCTGCGCGAAGATGCCGAGGCAATCCGCGCCGAAGGCTGGCACTGGATCGAGGTCGCACCCGACTTCGCCTATGGCCATACCTATGGCCTGCGGCGTTTGCGTGGAGAGGCAGCGCCGCTGACCGATGAGGAACGCGCAGCCCGTATCGCACTGCAGATGGAGCTCGACGAGCTTGAGGCCGAATATGCGGACGCCGATGAGCTTCCCGAGGAGGTCGATGCCCGGCTGGGCGAGATCGAAACGGCGATCGCCGCGTTCGACGAGCGCCCGATTGTGTTCGAGCCCGAAGAGGTTGTGCGCGCCGGCGCCTTCGTCAGCATCGACGGCTCGGGCGCGCTGCGCGTCGATCGCGGCTATGTCCGGCCCGAGGACGAACTGCCGATCGAACGGGAGCCCGAGGTCGAAGGTGAGGAACGCGCGATCACCATGCTGGCACAGGCCGACCATGATGGGGAGTCGCTGACCGCCGATCCGGAGACGCCCATCGAGCCGGAGGAGGATGAGGGCCTGAAGCCGATCCCCGATCGGTTGATGACCGAACTGACCGCGCATCGCACGCTGGCGCTGCGGCACGCGGTCGGCGAGCATCCCGAAATCGCCTTCCTCGCGGCGCTCCACGCCCTAACGCTGCGGGTGTTCTATCGCTATGCGCAGGACAGTTGCCTAGAGCTCGACCTGAAGAATGTCGGGTTCGCGGCACAAGCGCCTGGCTTGGCCGATGGACCGCTCGCCGCCGCCTTCGACGCGCGCCACACCGCCTGGTCGAACGCGCTCCCCAAGGAGCCCACCGATTTGTGGGACGCACTGGCGGGGTTCGACAGCGACAGCCGTCAGGCGCTTTTCGCGCACTGCGTCTCGCTGTCGATCAACGCTGTCTACGAGCCCTACAATCGGCGGCCGCGTGCGCTCGCCCATGCCGATCGACTGGCAGTTTCCACCGATCTCGACATGGTCGCAGCCGGCTGGACGCCTACGGTCGAGACCTATCTCGGCCGGGTGACCAAGGCACGCATCCTGGGCGCGGTGCGCGAGGCTCGCGGCGAACGGGCCGCAGCGCGGATCGAACATCTCAAGAAGATCGAGATGGCCGAGGAAGCGCAGACTTTGCTCGACGGCTCGGGCTGGCTCCCCGAACCGCTGCGCACGCCGGGGCGCCTTGCGGTGGCGACTGACACGGCAATCGAGGAGGCAATCGAGGACGCAATCGGCGACGAAAGTGGCGATCAATCGGCGGCAGACGGCGGCGAACCGGCCATGGCAGAAGTCGACGACACCGGCGAAGATGGGACGGTCGCCGATCATCAGCCCTTCGCGATCGCAGCGGAATAACGCCCCCTCACGCTCGGTCATGGGGCCCGTCGGCGACGACGGGCCCCTTTTTTTTGGGAGGCTTTTATGCCGGGTGACGCTTCTGATCTTGCAAACCAGTTGGCCGAGCATTGTGAAGCGGTTTGTCGATTCTATCTTTCCAACGGTCGCCGCGAAGGCCGCTACTGGCTCGTTGGCGATACCGAGAATAATCGTGGTCGAAGTCTCTATGTCCGGCTTGCTTCCAACGATCCGCTCAAGCCTGCGGGCAAATGGACCGACGCCGCCACCGGCGAGCATGGTGACCTCCTCGATCTGATCGCCGCCAATCAGCGTCATGCAACGCTAAGGGATACGCTGGCCGAAGCCCGTCGATTCCTCGCGCTGCCAAAGTCCGCGCCGAGTGGACCCGATCGTCGATTGCCAGCGGCCCCAATTGGTTCGCCCGAGGCAGCGCGGCGGCTGTTCGCAATCTCAAAGCCGATTTCGGGGACCGTCGCACAGGCGTATCTGCGAACACGCGGCATTAAGGAATTACGGAACTGCACGTCGCTGCGATTCCATCCACGCTGTTGGTATCGTGGCGACGAGAACGATCCGCATGATCACGAACGTGACGCCTGGCCAGCGCTGATTGCCGCCGTCACGGACCTCAACGGATCGATCACCGGCGCCCACCGGACTTGGTTGGAGCCGTCGGGCAATGACAAGGCGCCCGTTGCGACACCCCGAAGAGCGATGGGCCATCTCCTGGGCAATGCCGTCCGGATTGGCGCAGCATCCGACGTGCTTGCGGCCGGCGAAGGACTTGAGACGATGCTGTCGCTTCGACAAGCGCTGCCGACTCTGCCAATGGCTGCGGCTCTTTCCGCCAACCACCTCGCCGCCCTGATTCTGCCGACGACGCTGCGGCGCCTTTATGTCGCACGCGACGACGATGCCGCTGGGCACCGCGCAACGGCGGAACTGATCGACCGCGCCACGACGCTCGGGATCGAAACCCTGCCACTCGATGCCCTGATGGGGGACTTCAACGATGACCTGGGGCAGCTGGGATTGCCCGCCCTTGTCGATGGCTTGCGGGCCCAGCTCGCGCCGGGGGATTTCGCGATGCTGTGCTCGAGTGCAGGTGACGGAGAGAGCCGAAACGCCCCGGCTCTCAGACGGTGGGCGATGCCCGATCATGAAGAGCCCGCCACGGTCCGGGAAGCACCCACGGCCTTCTGAGAGGGCGATCGGACCGGGGGCGGCTCGGGCCGACAACGGCTGCGGCGCGCTATTTTCCGCCGGGCCTGACGGCCCTTTGCATCGCGATCCAAAATAGCGCGCCTTCGCCGTCCTTCGCTGCGCTGCGGCCGCTTGGCGCTTCCCGCCGGCGGTGCAGGCCCGGTCCGCCCCCGCTCTTCGTCGCCTGCGAAGGCCGCGATGGGCGCGGCCGACCAGCAAGGCGAACATCATGATGACCGATCCCCAAACCACCGACGTCGAACCGGAGCACAGCGCGTCGC